>QKGW01000524.1 GCA_003250275.1 Alphaproteobacteria bacterium | reverse complement strand
TAGAAGGTGGTGAGCAGCGCCACCGCCATCGCCGGGCCGATCGCCGAGGGGTCCTCGAGGCGGCCGAGCATCTGCACGAGACCGATCAGGGTGCCGATCAGGCCCATCGCCGGGGCGATCTCGGCGGCGCGGCGTAGCACGCTCGCCGACTTGCGGTGGCGGCCGAGCATCGCGCCCAGTTCGCGGCGCATCAGCTCCTCGGCGTCCTCGACCTTGATCCCGTCGACCAACATCGACAGACCCTTAGCGAACAGCGGATCGCCGATCTCGCCCTTGGCGAGCGGCGCCTGGAGCGAGAGCAGGCCGCCCTTGCGCGCGCCGTCGGCGACGCGCATCAGGCCGAGAGCCACCGCGGAGGCGTTGCGGCGTTCGTAGGAGACCGTGCGCATCACCGCGCCGAAGGTCACGCTCATGTCGGACAGGGTGAAGCTCGCGAGCGTCAGGAGGGCGGTGCCGCCGAGCACGATCAGCACCGAAGGCACATCGACGAAGGCGAGCGGCGCGCCGCCCAGGACCAGCGCCGCGACGACGAGGGCGATCGCGCCCGCGAGGCCGAGCAGCGTCGCGGGATCGAAGACGTTGCCCGCCTTGCTCCGGTCCTCGGTCATCGGTTGCTCCACGTCCAGCCCGTCGCGCATCTCAGGTGCGTTCGCTCTTGATGATTTCGGTCATCGTCACGCCCAGGCGGTTTTCCACCACCACCACCTCGCCGCGCGCGACCAGGCGGTCGTTGACGTAGATGTCGATCGCCTCGCCGACCTTGCGGTCGAGTTCGACGACGGCGCCGCGTCCGAGCTTGAGGAGCTGGCTCACCTGCATCGACGACTTGCCGAGCACCGCCGAGACGCGCACCGGAATGTCGTACACCGCTTCGAGGTCCGCCGCCGAACGCGGCTTGTCCATGTCGGCGAACTCGTTCGGCCCGTCGGGGTCGTATTCCATCGCGTTCGCCGTGCCGGCCGGCAGTTCGTTGAGTTCGAGATCGTCGTTATCGGGCATCTCAGGCTCTCCTTAGACCGGCACAGCCGGATCGGGATCGAGGTCGTCGCCGCCGCCGGACGCGGTCCGGGAGTTGCGCGCGACGATATCCTCAATTCTTTGAAAAAGCGACGCGACGTCGCGTTCCGCGCCGCCGTTGTTCCATTCCAGGCGGCAATCGGCGGGGCCGATAGCCTCATCTTCCATCACCACCACCGAGCCGTCGAAGCCGCGGTCGCGCGCCAGCATCTCGATGCGGCGGCGGATCGCCTCGGTGTGCAGCGGCGAGACGCGCAGGATCAGGCGCGGCTCGTTGAGGATGTGGGGCACGCAGTCCTCGACCAAAGCCTCGATTTCGGCGGCGCCGTGTTCGGCGGCGAGGCGCGGCAGCAGCTTCTTCGTCACCGCCATCGCGAGCCCGGCGGCAAGGCGATGGGTCTCGCCGTTGGCGGTCTCCTGGCGGGCACGGATCTCGCCGATCTCCTCGGCGACGCGCGCGAGCGCCTGGGCCTGGAAGTGGAGCGCGGATTCCTCGGCGTCCTTGAGCCCCTGGGCGTGGCCGAGCACCCGCGCCTCCTCGCGCGCGGCCTCGAGGTCCTCCTCGGTGAACAGCGGCGGCGGCGGGATCGGCTCCGGATCGGTCTCTTCCATCTGGGAGTCGATCTCTTCGTCGCTGAACCGCGGGGCCTCGGGTTGCGGCGCTTCGAAATCGTACGAGAACAGGAACCGGCGCACCAGCGCCTCCGCCGCCACTTCCTCCTCGGGCGTGGTGTCGAAGGCGCGGAACGGCGCATCCTTTCTCGAAAAACTGGTCGCCATCGGCGTCCTATCCCCCAAACGCGGTCAACACCAACTAGTAGATCAGCTCGTCTTCCTCGCGGCCTTCCGAAATCACGATCTGGCCGGAGTTCGCGAGTTCCTTGGCGAGGGTGACGATCATGCTCTGCGCCTCGTCGACCTCGCGCAGGCGCACCGGGCCCATCGCCTCCATGTCCTCGCGCAGCATCTTGCCGGCGCGTTCGGACATGTTCTTGAAGAACATTTCCTTGATCGGATCGGACGCGCCCTTGAGCGCGAGCGCGAGCTTGTCCTTCTCGACGTGGCGCAACAGCGTCTGCACGCCCTGGGCGTCGAGCCGCACGAGGTCCTCGAAGGTGAACATCAGCGACTTGATGCGCTCGGCCGACTCGCGGTTGCGCTCTTCGAGGGCCGACATGAAGCGGCTCTCGGAGTTGCGGTCGAGGTTGTTGAAGATGTCGGCGATCAGCTCGTGGCTGTCGCGGCGGTTGGTGCGCGCGAGGTTGCTCATGAACTCGGTGCGGAGGGTCTTTTCGACGCCGTCGAGCACTTCCTTCTGCACCGATTCCATGCGCAGCATCCGCATGATCACTTCCATCGAGAAGTTCTCGGGCAGGAGCGCGAGCACGCGCGCGGCATGGTCGACCTTGATCTTCGAGAGCACCACCGCGACGGTCTGCGGGTATTCGTTCTTGAAGTAGTTGGCGAGCACCTGCTCGTTCACGTTGCCGAGCTTGTCCCACATCGTGCGGCCGGCGGGGCCGCGGATTTCGTCCATGATCGAGACGACGCGGTCCTTCGGCAGCGCCTTCATCAGCAGGCGTTCGGTGCTTTCGTAGGTGCCGACGAGCGAGCCGGTGGCGGAGATCGCGTCGGCGAACTCGATGAACAGGCGCTCGACCAGACCGGCGTTGACGGTGCCGAGCGCCGCCATCACCTGGGAGATCTCCTTGATCTCCTCGTCGTCCATCAGGGCGAACAGCTTGGCCGAATGCTCCTCGCCCAACGAGAGCAGGAACAGCGCCGCTTTTTGCGGGCCGGTCAGGCTGCGGTAATCTTCCTTTGCACGCGCCACGTTATGCCGTCTCCGTCAGTGGGCGGGAACCCCCGCCGCCGCGTCAGGTTTCCTGATACATCCAGTTGCGGACGATGCTCAAGGCTTCCTCCGGATGCTTCTGCACGATCTCGCCGATCTTGCGCAGCGAGGACGCCTTCACCCGGCCCTCGACCTTGTCGATGTCGATCAGTTCCTCGGCTTCGAGATCCTCGTCGTCCGACGGCACCATCGAGCCGGTCGGCGCGGCGAGCTGCGGCGTCGAACTCTCGGTGAGGAGCTGGCGGCTCGCCTGTTCGGAAGGCGTCGGCAGGCTCTCGAAGGCGCGGGTCACGAGCGGGCGGACGATCAGCAGGATCACCAGGATCGCCACCACCGCGACGCCCAGGCCCTCGGCCATGCGCATGATCTCGGCCTTGGTGAAGCCCATGAACATCGCCTCGTCCGCCGGGCCGAGCGCGTCGTCGAGGGTCTGGAAGCGCATGTTGATGACGTCGACCTGGTCGCCGCGCTGCGCGTCGTAGCCCACCGCCGATCGCACCAGGGTGGCGATCTTGTCCATCTCCTCCTGGCTGCGGTCCTGGTAGTCCTTGGTGCCGTCGGCCTTGGCCACCTGCACGCCGTCGACCAGCACCGCGACCGAAAGGCGCTTGATCACGCCGTTCTCGCGCACCGAGTTGGAGACCTTCTTGGTGATCTCGTAGTTGGTGGTCTCGACGGTGCGCTGGTTGGCGCTGGTGGCGCGGCCCTGATTGTTGTTGAGGTTCGGGTCGGGCACGTTCTGCTGCACCGTCACCGAATCGTTCTGGGTTTCGTCGGTGCGGCTGTTCTCGTCCTCGGTCACGGTCGAGCGCACCACCTGGCCGTCGGGATCGTAGGTCTCGGAATTGGTGACGACGCGGTCGAAGTCCATCTCCACCGAGACCTGCGCGCGCACCTTGCCGGGGCCGATGGTGCGCGCCAGCAGATCCTCGACGTTCTGGGCGAGGCGGCGCTCCTGCGCCTGACGCATCTCCTGCTGGGTGGAGATCATCACCTGCTTGTCGTCCTCGAAGCCGCGCGCGAGCAGCTCACCTTTGTCGTCGACGATCGAGATGCGCGAGGGCTTGAGCTTCGGCACCGCCGAGGCGACGAGATACTGGATCGCGCCGATCTGCTCCTTGCCGAGGCGGCCGCCCATCACCCTCAGGATCACCGAGGCCGAAGGCTCCTGGGTCTCGCGCGAAAACATCTCGCGCTTCGGCAGCACGAGGTGGACGCGCGCCTGCTTGACCGTGCCGATCGACATGATCGTGCGCGCGAGCTCGCCTTCGAGCGCGCGCACGAGATTGACGTTCTGCATGAAGTTGGTCGCGCCGAGCGCGTCCATCTTGTCGAACAGCTCGTAGCCGTTGACGATGCCCGAATTATGCGCGACCTCGGCGGTTTCGAGACGCATCTTCAGCATCTGGTCGCCGGGGACGTAGATGTCGCGCCCGTCGGCGCGGAGCTGGTAGGGAATCTGCTTCGCTTCGAGCTGCTGGGTGATCGCCCGCGCCGCGCCGGTATCGAGGTCGCTGTAAAGCAGCTCCATCTTCGGCGAGCCCATGCGCATCGTGAAATAGATGATGAACCCCAGGAGACCGACGGAGACCGCCGCCATCGCCATCAGGCGGGCCGGACCGAGGCTG
>QKGW01000248.1 GCA_003250275.1 Alphaproteobacteria bacterium | reverse complement strand
CGGATGTGCGGATACCGGACTCGATGCGGCGCTGGGCGCGGAAATCGGGCGCGCGGTCGACGGCCTCCAGGATGAAGCGGTCGAGCTGCTCTCCGCCCTGGTGCGCGAAAACTCGCAGATGGGCGCGGAAGCGGGTGCCCAGGCGGTGATGGCGGAGACCTTCGCCGGGCTCGGCCTCGCGGTCGACGCCTTCGAGATCGACGAAGCCGCGATCCGCCGCCACCCGGGCTACTCCCCGTCGCTGATCTCCTACGCCGGACGCAAGAACGTCGTCGGCGTCCACCAGCCCGCCGAGATCCGCGGCAAGTCGCTGATCCTCAACGGCCACATCGACGTGGTGCCGCCCGGCGACGAAAGCCGCTGGACCACGCCGCCGTTTTCCCCGGCGGTGCGCGATGGCCGCCTCTACGGCCGCGGCGCGGGCGACATGAAGGCGGGCATCGTCGCCTACACGATGGCGTTCAAGGCGCTCCAGAGCCTCGGCTACGCGCCCGCCGCGCCAGTCTACCTGCAGTCGGTGGTCGAGGAGGAGTGCACCGGCAACGGCGCGCTCGCCTGCCTGGTGAAGGGCTACCGCGCCGACGCCGCGATCATCCCCGAGCCGTTCAACCAGACCCTGATGACCGCGCAGATCGGCGTGCTGTGGGTGACGATCGACGTCGACGGCCTCGCCGCGCACATGATCGACCGGGGCAAGGGCACCAGCGCGATCGACGCGGCGATGCTGATCGCCGAACACATGCGCGCGCTCGAGGCGGAATGGAACGCCGCGCCGCACCCGGCCTACGCCGGCGTCGCGCACCCGATCAACTTCAACCTCGGGCGGATCGAGGGCGGCGAGTGGACCTCCTCGGTGCCCGAGCACTGCACCATGCACTGGCGCCTGAGCTTCTACCCCGGCATCTCCGCCGCCGAGGCGAGCGCCGCAATCGAGCGCCGCGTCGCCGAAGCGCTGTCGACCGACCCGCGCCTCGCCGGCTGCGCCGCGCGGGTGCGCTGGGAGGGCTTCCAGGCGCCCGGCTTCGAAATCGCCGCCGAGCACCCGATGATGCAGCTTCTCGCCGCCGCGCACCATTCGGTGAGCCACGCGCCGATCGCCGAGATCGCCTGCACCTGCACCACCGACGCCCGCTTCTTCAACCTCTACGGCGACACCCCGGCGACCTGCTACGGCCCCGAGGCGACCGCCATCCACACCATCGACGAATCCGTTTCGCTCAAGAGTTTGCGCGACGTCACCGCGGTGCTCGCGGTGTTCATCGCGGCGTGGTGCGGCCTTTACCGCCGCGTTTGAGTTCGCGTACCGGCAGCCGCCGGATGGCCCCGTGACCACAGGAAAGACCAAGCCATGAGAAAACCCATTCGCATCCTGCGCAACGTGGCGATCGCCGCAGCGCTCGCCTGCGCCGCGCCGCTCGCCGCTGCGCCCTCCGCCGCCTTCGCGGCGGAAACCCCGGTGAAGGGCGGCACCCTCACCGCGATCATCCAGCCCGAACCGCCGATGCTGGTGATGGGCCTGAACCAGCAGGCGCCGACCCAGACGGTGGCGGGCAAGATCTACGAGAGCCTGCTCACCTACAACTTCGACCTGACGCCGCGCCCGGGTCTGGCGAAGAGCTGGGAGGTCTCCGCCGACGGCCTGACCTACACCTTCCACCTCCAGGAGGGCGTGACCTGGCACGACGGCAAGCCGTTCTCGGCCGACGACGTGCTGTTCACCTTCAAGACCTTCCTCCCCGAGACCCACCCGCGCGCCCGCGCGCTGTTCGGCCGCGCCGAGAGCATCACCGCGCCCGACGCCGCCACCATCGTGATCAAGCTCAAGGAGCCGTTCCCGGCGTTCCTGCAGGGCTTCGAGGTCTCGACCACGCCGATCATGCCGAAGCACGTCTACGAGGGCACCGACTTCCGCGCCAATCCGAAGAACGCGACGCCGATCGGCACCGGCCCGTTCATGCTCGATAAGTGGGAGAAGGGCAGCTACATCCACCTCGTCGCCAATCCGCACTACTGGCAGAAGGGCAAGCCCTACCTCAAGGACATCTACTTCAAGATCATCCCCGACGCCGCCTCGCGCGCCCTCGCGCTCGAAAACGGCGACGTGATGCAGTCGCAGTACAACGACATCGAGCCGTTCGACGTCGCCCGTCTCGCCAAGCTGCCCAACCTCACGATGACCAAGAAGGGCTACGAGTTCGTCGCGCCGCTGATGTGGCTCGAACTCAACACCCGCGAGGCGCCGCTCAACGACAAGCGCTTCCGCCAGGCGATGATGTTCGCGATCGACCGCGAGTTCATCCGCGACAAGATCTGGTTCGGCCTCGGCCGCGTCGCCACCGGCCCGATCAACTCGGTGACCAAGTACTACGACCCGAACGTGCCGAAGTACCCCTACGATCCGAAGAAGGCGGCCGCGCTCCTCGACGAGATGGGCCTGAAGCCGGGCGCCAACGGCGTGCGCGCCAGCGTCAAGTTCCTGCCGCTCCCCTACGGCGAGACCTGGCAGCGCCTCGGCGAATACATCAAGCAGTCCCTCGGCAAGGTCGGCATCGCGGTCGAGCTTGAGAGCACCGACGCCGCCGGCTGGGGCAAGCGCGAGGCGAACTGGGACTTCGATATCACCTCGAACTTCCTCTACCAGTACGCGGACCCGTCGATCGGCGTGTCGCGCACCTACCTGTCGTCCAACATCCGCAAGGGCGTGATGTTCAGCAACACCATGGGCTACTCCAACCCCGAGGTGGACAAGCTCTTCGAATCCGCCGCCAAGGAGAACGATCCGAAGGCGCGGCAGGAGATGTACTCGAAGCTGCAGAAGCTGATCGTCGAGGACGTGCCGGTGGCGTGGATGCTCGAAATGGAGTTCCCGACCATCCTCAACAAGCGCGTCCACGACGCGATCACCACCGCCATCGGCGTCAACGAGACCTACGCCGACGCCTGGGTGTCGCCGAAGTAACGGCACCCAACGACTGGTCCGGCGCGCGGACCCCGAAACACCGTCGCGCGCCGGACGCCTTTTCTCCCAACCCCGGAAAGGACCGCCGATGCTTCGCTTCCTCCTCAACCGGCTGGCCAAGGCGGCCGTGGTCCTGGGGGTGGTCGTCGTCCTCAACTTCCTGCTCATTCACGCCGCGCCCGGCGATCCGGCGACGGTGATGGCGGGAGAGGCGGGCGCGGCGGACCAGATGTTCGTCGACCAGCTGCGCAAGCAGTTCGGCCTCGACCAGCCGCTCTACGTCCAGCTCGGCACCTACGTTTCGCACATCGTCCAGGGCGACCTCGGCTTCTCCTTCCGCCAGCAGCGCCCGGTCGCCGACCTGCTGCTCGACCGCCTGCCGGCCACCGTCGTCCTCACCCTTTCGGCGTTCGGCCTCGCGCTCGCGGGCGGCATCGCGCTCGGCCTGCTCGCCGCGGTCAACGTCGGCAAGTGGAGCGACAGCGCGATCACCGTGGTCGCGCTGCTCTCCTACGCCACGCCGATCTACTGGGTCGGCCTGATGCTGGTGCTGATGTTCTCGGTCAACCTCAACTGGCTGCCCGCATTCGGTTACGAAAGCATCGGATCGGGCTACACCGGCCTCGCCCGCGTCGCCGACATCGCCGAGCACATGATCCTGCCGGTGACCACCCTCGGCCTGTTCTACATGGCGGTCTACACCCGCCTCACCCGCGCCTCCGCGCTCGAAGTCTCGTCGATGGATTTCGTCAAGACCGCGCGCGCCAAGGGCCAGAGCGAATGGAAGATCGTCACCCGCCACGTACTCCGCAACGCGATCCTGCCGGTGCTCACCGTGGCCGGGGTGCAGGCGGGCCAGCTGATCGGCGGCTCGATCCTGGTCGAGACGGTGTTCGCCTGGCCCGGCCTCGGACGCCTCACCTTCGACGCGGTGCTCCAGCGCGACTATCAGGTGCTGCTCGGGGTGTTCTTCGTCACCTCGGTCCTGGTGATCGTCTTCAACATCATCACCGACGTGCTCTACGTGCTCGTCGACCCGCGCGTGGAGATCGCCAAATGAACCGCGATTTCGTCCAGGCTTTCGCCCGCAACAAGGGCGCCGTCGCCGGCCTCGCGATCGTCGGTGCGATCCTCCTGATCGCGGCGTTCGCCGACCTCCTCTTCCCCGGCGACCCGTGGGACATGGCGGGCGCGCCGTTCGCCCGGCCGCTCACCCAGGGCCTCCTGATGGGCTCCGACATGCTCGGCCGCGACATCGCCTCCGGCGTCGCCCACGGCGCGCGCATCTCGCTCCTGATCGGGCTGACCTCGACCGTCGCTGCGGTCGCGATCGGGGTGCTGCTCGGCGCGATCGCGGGTTACTTCGGCGGCCGTCTCGACGACGTGCTGATGCGCTTCACCGAGCTGTTCCAGACCATCCCCAATTTCGTCCTGGTGGTGGTGATCGTCGCGATCTTCACCCCGAGCCTATTCTCGATCGTCGTCGCGATCTCGCTGGTCAGCTGGGCGCCGCTCGCGCGGCTGGTGCGCGGCGAGTTCCTCACCCT
>QKGW01000213.1 GCA_003250275.1 Alphaproteobacteria bacterium | reverse complement strand
GCCAGCGCCTCGTCAACCGCGGCAACGCCCGCATCCTCGCGATGAACCGCGAGATCATCGAGACCCAGCGCGAGCTCGTCGCCACCCTGGGCGAGGTGATCGAGGCGCGCTCGCTCGAAACCGCCAACCACGTCCACCGCGTCGCCAAGATCTCGCGCTTCCTCGGCGGCAAGGCCGGGCTTTCGGCCACCGACCTCGACATCCTCGAAGGCGCTTCGCCGCTCCACGACGTCGGCAAGATCGGCATCCCCGAGGAGATCCTCGCCAAGCCCGGCAAGCTCACCCCCGCCGAGTTCGAGATCATCAAGACCCACACCACGATCGGCTACCGCATCCTCCACAACTCGACGCGGCCCCTGATGCACGCCGCCTGCACCATCGCCCACGAGCACCACGAGCGCTGGGACGGCAGCGGCTACCCGCGCGGCCTCAGGGGCGAGGAGATCGCGCTGATGGCGCGCATCACCATGCTCGCCGACGTCTACGACGCGCTGCTCTCCGAGCGCTGCTACAAAAAGGCATGGCCGGAGACGGAGGCAGTCGCCTATATCCTCAAGGAGCGGGGCAGGATGTTCGACCCCACGCTCGTCGACATCCTCGTCGCCCACGTCGCCGAGGTGCGTGCGATCCGCGCCGCCCTCGCCGACGACCCGGGACCGCGCGCGCGCTTCGCCGACGCCCGCGAACCTGCCGAAACGCAGACACAGGCCTGCCTTTAGCCCAAAACGGTTAGGGCTTTGGTCGCGTTGACGCGGCCGCCGTTTCGCCCCTACCCTGTGCGCCCCACTACCCCCGCGAGGTGCCGATGAGCGACGACAAGGTTTCCCTGGTGATCGAAGGCCGCGAGGTCGAAGCGCCGTCCACCGCCTCGATCATTCAGGCCTACTCCGCCTCGGGCGGACAGCTCGTCACCAACGTCGGCTGCATGGGCCAGGGCGTGTGCGGCTCGTGCCGTTGCATGGTGCGGCGCGAAGGCTCGCGCGACGTGACCATGGAACTCGCCTGCGAGACCCCGGTGGAAGCGGGGATGCAGGTCGCGTTCGTCTCCTACTTCCAGCCCAAGCGCCCGCACGTCTACGACCTCGAAACCCTCACCGGCGGCTGGCAGATCCTCGACGCGATCGACGAGGTGTTCCCGCAGGCGAAGAGCTGCCGCCACTGCGGCGGCTGCGACCGCGCCTGCCCGCGCGGCCTCGACGTGCAGAAGGGCGTCGAGTACGCGGTGCAGGGCGACGTGCTTGCGGCCAAGGACGTGTTCTCCGAGTGCATCATGTGCAACCTCTGCACCCTCGCCTGCCCGGAGCGCATCCGCCCCAACCACCTCGGCCTGTTCGTGCGCCGCGCGCTCGCCGCCCTCACCCTTCGCCCGGTGGAGCTGATGCGCCGCCTGCGCCAGATCGAGAGCGGCGCGCTCACGGTGGATACCTCCACCGTCGACGCGCCGCGACAGGAGCGCCGCCCGTGATCCCCTACGCCGAAGCTCTCGCCGCCCTCCGCCGCGCCGGCGGCGCCTATCCGATGCGCGACGACGGCCTTGCCGTCGCCGAGCTCCTGCAGCGCCACCACCCCGACAACATCGGCGGCAAGCCGGTGCCGCTCGCGGTCGGCGTCAACGCCGGAATGCTCTGCCAGCCCGAGGTCGCGGCGCTGCTGCAGACCAACGCGCTGATCGACGACGTCGACATCGCCGGCGCGGAGACCCTCAACACCGACATCCTGGTGATCGGCGGCGGCGGCGCGGGCTGCGCCGCGGCGCTCACCGCGGCGGGCGAGGGCGCGCGGGTGATCCTCGCGACCAAGCTGCTCCTCGGCGATTCCAACACGGTGATGGCGGAAGGCGGCATCCAGGCCGCGGTGGGCGAGGACGACAGCCCGCAGCGCCACTTCGAGGACACCTACACCGCCGGGCACCGCGCCGCCGACCGCGACCTGGTGGCGCAGATGGCGCTCGACGGACCCGACGCGATCCGCTGGCTGATCAAGCTCGGCATGGCCTTCGACACCGTCGAGGACCGCCCCTTCGGCGGCAGCCTCAAGCGCAAGACCCCGGGCGGCGCGACCGCGCCGCGGATCCTCTCCTACCGCGACTTCACCGGTCTCGAAATGATGCGGGTGCTGCGCGAGGCGGTCGGCCTGCACCGCGGCGTGCAGGTGATGGACCGCTGCCCGGCGGTGGAACTCCTCTCCGACGACCGCGGCGGCTGCGTCGGCGCGGTCGTCTATTCGCTCGAACACCACCGCTTCGTACTGGTGCGGGCGCGCCGCACGATCCTCGCCACCGGCGGCAGCGGGCGGCTGCACCTCAACGGCTTCCCCACCTCGAACCACTACGGCGCGACCGCCGACGGCCTCGTGCTCGCCTACCGCATGGGGGCGAAGCTCCGCGAGATGGACAGCTACCAGTACCACCCCACCGGCATCGCCCACCCCGCGCACCTCGCGGGCGGGCTGATCTCCGAGGCGGCGCGCTCCGAGGGCGCGAAACTCGTCAACGGCCTCGGCGAGCGCTTCGTCGACGAGCTGAAGCCGCGCGACGTGGTCGCGAGCGCGATCCTGCGCGAATGCGCCGAGGGCCGCGGCGTCGCCCGCGACGGCCAGGCCGGAGTGTTCCTCGACGTGCCCGGACTGGTGCGCGAGAAGCCCGACGTGCTCGCGAGCACGCTCGTCTCGCTCGCCCACCTCGCGGCGAAATGCCGCATCGACCCGACGGAGGAACCGATGATCGTCTACCCGACGCTGCACTACCAGAACGGCGGCGTCGCGATCGACGGCAGCGGCCGCGCCTCGGTGCCCGGCCTGTTCTGCGTCGGCGAGGTTTCGGGCGGCATCCACGGCCGCAACCGGATGATGGGCAACGCGCTCCTCGACATCATCAGCTTCGGCCGCCGCGCCGGGGCGAAGGCGGCGGAGTCCGCCACCGAGCCCTACGCCAGCCGCGCCGGAATCGGCCACATCCACGACTGGCAGCGCCAGCTCACCCTCGCCGGACTGCCGCTCGACGCGCGCGGCCCGCACGTGTTCCCCGCTTACGGCAACTTCGACCTCGCTGCCGACGCGCGCCTCACCGCGCGCCGCGCCGCCGCCCAGGGAGGCCGCCGATGACCGCCACCCCCAAGGTGCTTCTCGACCCCGCGATCCAGATCGGCGCGGACCTCGCCCGCTGGCTCGAAATCGGCGGCGGCCAGGGCCTCCGCGCCGCGATCGCCGACCCCGCCGGAGCGATCGCCACGGTGCGGGATGCGGGCCTGCGCGGCATGGGCGGCGCGGGCTTCCCGACCTTCCGCAAGTGGGAGATGCTCGCCGCCCAGGACGCACCCGACAAGGTGATCGTCTGCAACGGCAACGAGGACGAGCCCGGCACCTTCAAGGACCGCCACCTCCTCGAACACACGCCGCATCAGGTGATCGAGGGCGGGCTGATCGCCGCGGTCGCGGCGCGCGCCAACCAGATCTTCTTCTACATCAACCCGCACCACACCACCGGCCTCGCGGCGATGCGCCGCGCGGTCGAGCAGTGGCTGGTCAACGACCTGCTCCAGGTCGCCCAGGCGGCGATCGGCAAGTCGATCCGCCTCGGCGTCGTCGAAAGCTCCGGCCTCTACATCGGTGGCGAGGAAACCGCGGTGATCTCGACGATCGAGGGCGGCTTCCCGTTCCCGCGCAAGAAGCCGCCGTTCCCCGCCGAATCCGGAGTGTTCGGCGCGCCGACGGTGATCAACAACGTCGAGACCCTCGCCAACCTGCCGCACATCCTCCGGCGCGGCGCGGCGTGGTATCGCGATCTCGGCGTCGGCGAGGCGGTCGGCACCAAGCTCTATTCGCTCTCGGGCGACGTGCTCCGCCCCGGCCTCTACGAACTGCCGATGGGCACCAGCCTCCACGACCTCGTGTTCGTCCACGGCGGCGGAATGCTCTCGGGCAAGGAGTTCAAGGCGGTGTTCACCGGCGGGCCGTCGAACACCCTCCTCACCAAGACCGACCTCGACGTCGCGCTCGACTTCGATTCGGTGCGGGCGCGCAACTCGCGCCTCGGCACCGGCGCGATGATCGTGATCTCCGAGGGCACCTCGATCGTGCGCAAGGTCTCGGAATACATGGACTTCTTCGCCAACGGCAGTTGCGGCCAGTGCCCGCCGTGCAAGAGCGGCACCTACCAGATGTCGCGCATCATCAACCGCATCGACGCGGGCGACGGCACCGACGGCGACCTCGAAGCGCTCGAAAACCTCTGCCGCATCCTCCCCGGCTGCGGCCGCTGCGCGCTGATCGACGGCGCGGTGACGGTGGTGGAAAGCTCGCTCTCGACCTTCCGCAACGAATACGTCTCGCAAATCCGCGCACGTGACTGATTTCGTGCGCGGTTGCGCGGCTGCCGAACCAAGGCTATCGTTTCGACTCATTAAAAACGTCGACTCGATTGGGGGAAATCATGTCTCGTGCGTTTTGGTTCGCCGTGTGCGCCGCGTCGGTTCTGTTCACCACCACGGGTTACGCCCGGGACCTCACCGGCAC
>QKGW01000332.1 GCA_003250275.1 Alphaproteobacteria bacterium | reverse complement strand
ATCTGCTTGGCGTCGTAGAGGTATTCGGGGCCGATGAAGCCGACCACGGTGTTGACCAGAAGCGGCTTGAACGCGCGCGCCACCGCGTAGGCGCGGACTTCGCAGGTCTGCTGGTCGACGCCGTGGTGGGCGTCGGCCGAAAGCGCGCTGCCCTGCCCGGTTTCGAAATACATCACGTTGTCGCCCACGGTGCCGCGCTTGAGCGCGAGCGCCGCGTCCATCGCCTCCTTGAGGATGCCGAGGTTGACGCCGAAGCCGGCGTTGGCGGCCTCGGTGCCGGCGATCGACTGGAACACCAGATCGACCGGCGCGCCGCGTTCGATGCAGGCGAGCGTGGTGGTGACGTGGGTGAGCACGCAGGATTGCGTCGGGATCTCGAACTTGCGGCGCACCGCATCGAGCATCTCGATCAGCGCGACGCAGGCGGCGGGGCTGTCGGAGGCCGGATTGATGCCGATCACCGCATCGCCGATGCCGTAGAGCAGGCCGTCGATGGTGGCGGCGGCGATGCCCTCGGGGTCGTCGGTCGGGTGGTTGGGCTGGAGCCGCGCGGCGAGGCGCCCGGGCAGCCCGAGAGTGGTACGGAAACCGGTGACGACGCGGCACTTCTTCGCCACCGCCATCAGGTCCTGGTTGCGCATCAGCTTCGAGACCGCCGCAACCATCTCCGGCGTGAGACCGGGCGCGAGGGCCTGGAGCGCGGCTTCGTCGGCGGCGTAGGAGAGCAGCCACTCGCGGAACTGCCCGACCGTCATCGACCGCACCGGCGCGAACGCCTCGGCGTCGTGGGTGTCGGCGATCAGGCGCGTCACCTCGTCGGTCTCGTAGGGGATCAGCGGGTCGTCGAGAAACGCGGTGAGCGGCAGGTCGGCGAGCACCATCCGCGCGGCGACGCGGCGCTCGTCGCTGTCCGCCGCGATCCCGGCGAGTTCGTCGCCGGAGCGGCGCGGGCTCGCGCACGCCATCAGCGACCGGAGGTCGTCGAAGGTATGGCGCGTCGTACCGAGCGTGCAGGCGAAAGCGGGCATGGGGCCTCTCCCTGTGGGGAACTCCAGCCCGCAATATGGTCTCGCTTACGCCAGCCGACTTGACATTTCAGCACAGAATTTACGCAGACGCGGACTTTGCCCGATTTGGAGGCGAAAACCCCTGGAAACGAAAAAGGCCGGGTTGCCCCGGCCTCGTTTCACTTCAGCACCACCGTGCGCCCCTCGTTGAGGAATACGCGGCGGTGGATGTGGTCGCGCACCGCGCGGGCGAGCACTCGGCTTTCGATCCCGCGGCCGATCGAAACCAGGCGCTCGGGCGTGTAGGTGTGGTCGACGCGCTCGACCTCCTGGTCGATGATCGGCCCCTCGTCGAGATCGGAAGTCACGTAGTGAGCGGTCGCGCCGACGATCTTCACGCCGCGGCTGTGCGCCTGGTGGTAGGGCTTCGCGCCCTTGAAGCCCGGCAGGAACGAGTGATGGATGTTGATCACCCGGCCCGGCAGCTTGGCGCAGATCGCGGGCGAGAGGATCTGCATGTAGCGGGCGAGGACGACGAGGTCGATCGCCTCGCGCTCGATCAGTTCGAGCAGCGCCGCCTCCTGCTTGGCCTTGCTGTCCTTGGTGATCGGCAGGTAGTGGAACGGGATGCCGTGCCACTCGACCAGCGGCCGCAGGTCGTCGTGGTTCGAGACCACCGCCGGAATGTCCATGTCGAGTTCGCCGATGCGGTGGCGGTAGAGCAGGTCCTGGAGGCAGTGGTCGGCCTTCGAGACCATCAGCAGCACCTTCGACCGGCGGCTCGACGGCGTCACCTCGATGGTCATGTCGCGGCGCACCCGGCAGAACTCAAGCGCCGCGTCCACCACCCGCTTGGCGTGGGGATCGGCGGGGATCTCGAATTCCGAGCGCATGAAGAACTGGCCGGTGGAGGGGTCCGAATAGGTGGCGGATTCGGTCACGTTGGCGTTGCAGTCGGCCAGCGCCTTGGTCACGGTGGCGATCACGCCGATGCCGTCGGAGCAGCGCACGGTCATGACGAAATGGTCGGTGCCCGGGGAGGCCTTCCCCTCGGCGGCGGAGGCAATCGCGGTATTCAGCGTCAACTCGATGTCACCTCAAAAAAGGGGCGGCGGACCGCCCCGGTCATTCGCTCGGCCGGACTTCGAAGCCGTCGAACGGCGGCTCGGAGGGGATCGGGTCGACCCGCACGGCCAGCACCCGCGCCGCGGGCGGACCGTTCCAGCAGGCGCGGATCATTTCCTCGACGACGGATGGCGGGCCGTCGAACACCGCTTCGACGGTGCCGTCGCGGCGGTTGCGCACCCATCCGGCAAGCCCGCGCGCGGCGGCCTGCTCCTGGGTCCAGGCGCGGAACCACACCCCCTGAACCTTGCCTTCGATGGTCACATGTGCCCGTAAGCGCGTGCTGTCGTCCATCGCCCGTAACCTCGTCGCGCCGATCCGACGCGGCGCGGAGTTTGCCCCAAATCCGCCCCTACTCCAAGCAGTTTCCGTGCCGCGCCGCGGCAAGCTCGGCGAAGCGGGCGGCGGCTTCCGCCTCGATCGCGAGGGCTTCGGCGCGGCGGGCCGCTTCCGCGTCCTCGCCCCATACCGAGGCCTGATGGGTTTCGTCGACGCGCGAGGCGGCGAACGCGGCGCGCGCGTCGACGCGCCCGGCGACCACCGCGAGCGCGAGCACCGCCGAGCCGTAGAGCCCCGCGAGCGCGTGCAGCGCGGCGAGACGCCAAGCGTCGTGCGCGAGGCAGGCGGCGCGGATCGCCGCGAGGGATTCTTCCGGCTGCTCGACCGCGAGAATGCCGTGGGTGACGCGCAGGCGCGCGCCGAGTTCGGCCTCGGCCCAGTCGAGGTGCGGCTGCCACGCCTCCGCCTGGGCGGCGGCGAGGCCCTCGGGATACTCCACGCGGTAGCACAGAAGATCCGCCGCGGCGAACCCGCAGAAGCTCTCCGCGACCGCCTCGACGGTCTCGGCGACGCCGTCGAGGACGGTGTTGGCGAGCTGTGTCATCGGCATCCGCGCCGGGTCGATCTCGTTTTCCTGCGCCTGCCACTCGGCGGCGATCGCGTCGGCGAGCGCGCGCGTCGGCACGCGCAGGGCGCGGCGCTTCGGCGTCTTGAGCGGGCGCCCGTCGAGCGCCACGCCGAAGCCGTCCGCCGCAGCGACCACCGCCGCCTCGGCGTAGAAGCGCTTCGGCTTGGGCGGCCGCAGCGCGGCCGCCTCACGGATTTTGTCCCCCATCGTTCCCCCTTCCCTGCCTTACTTCCCGAACAAACCCTTCACCGCGCCGCCGATCGAGTCCACCGGATTGTTGGACGCCGGCTGCTGCTGCGTCGTCGTCGACGAGGACGACGAGGACGACGGCTGCTCCGCCGGCTTCTCGCCGCGCGCGGTGGCGCACGGATGCGCATCCTTCGACGCCTGGTTCACCAGCGCGTCGCCGAGGAGCGACAGGCCGCCGGTGGCCACCGCCGCGCCGATCTTCAGCGCCGCTTTGCCCGTGCCCATCGCGTCGAGACCGACGCTCGGGTTGCCGAGCGTACCGCGCACCCGCATCAGACCGGTGGCGGTCTGGGTGATGCCGACGCTCGGGCCGGTGGGCTCGGGGTTGATGCCGAGATCGAGGCCCTCGGTGCCGAGATTGACGCCGCCGACGACGGTGAGATTGAACGAATCGGTCTCCGCCGCGACGCCGCGCCCGAGGTCGATCTTGCCGCTCTTCACCGGGAACCGCACCACCGCGCAGTTCAGCACCGTCTTTTGCCGCGTCGCGAAGCCGCTGTCCACCATCACCAGACCCGACATCGCCCAATCGCCGATGGTTTGCTGCAGCATCTTGTTGTCGATCTCGGCGCGGCCCGCGTCGAAGCGCACGGTGCCGTCGAGATTGGCCATCAGCTCGCGCACCGAGCGGCCGCGCGCCTTGAGCTTGACGTCGGAGGCGGTCGGGCCGCCGGTGGCCATCTTGGTGAGGTTCATGTCGTCGGCGATGGTACCGAGGTTCACGCCGGTGGTTTCGAGGTCGATGTCGAGCCCGGCGACGTTCTTCGCGTCGCGCCCGTCGAGCACCGCCTTCGCCTTGGCCTGGCCGCCGCCGATGCCGAAGGTTTCGTTATAGGTGAACAGGCCGTCCTTGAGGGTCGCGAGAATCTGCACGTCGTGCATCTTCACGCCCTTGGGGAGGATCAGCGCGCCGGTGCCGAGCTTGAACTCGCCGTTGGCCGAGCGCAGGCCGTCGAGCGGCAGCGGATCGTTGGGGAACACCCGCCCGTCGCCCTTGGCCGCCGCGGGCTGGGCCGCGGGCTTCTCCTCCACCTTGCCGCCGGTGGCGGCGGCGAGCAGCTTCGGCACGTCGATCTGGTCGGCGCCCGCGTCGAACGCGAAGGTCGGGACCTTGCCGCCGGTGTCGACGGTGCCGTTGAAGTAGATGGTGTGGTCGGCGAGCTTGAGTTCGCCGCCCTGGAGGCGGTAGCCGGTCTGCCCCTTGGTCTGCAACTCGCCCTTGATCGCGAGCGGCGGCAGGCCCTTGAGATCG
>QKGW01000352.1 GCA_003250275.1 Alphaproteobacteria bacterium | reverse complement strand
CGGGGTGATCCACTCGCAGGTGTTCTCGGGCTTCTCCGGGCGCGCGGTGGTCGACCGGATGATGGACAGCGGCTCCTCGATCCTCATCACCATGGACGCCTACTACCGCAACGGCATCGTCCAGAACCACAAGGGCCAGGCCGACGAAGCCTGCGAGCACGCCCATTTCCACGACTTCAACATCGACAAGGTGCTGATCTGGCAGCGCCACCCCGGCCGCTACACCTCCAAGCGGCCGCTCGTCGAGGGGCGCGACTTCATCATCAACGACATGTTGAAGGACTACCGCCACACCACCATCGACCCGGTGTCGATGCGCTCCGAGGAACCGCTGTTCCTGATGTACACCTCGGGCACCACCGGCAAGCCGAAGGGCTGTCAGCATTCGACCGGCGGCTATCTCTCCTACGTCGCGGGAACCTCGAAGTTCATCCAGGACATCCACCCCGAGGACGTCTACTGGTGCATGGCCGACATCGGCTGGATCACCGGGCATTCGTACATCGTCTACGGGCCGCTCGCGCTCGGCGCGTCGACGGTGGTCTACGAGGGCGCGCCGACCTATCCCAACGCCGCGCGCCCGTGGCGCATCGCCGAGGAACTCGGGGTCAACATCTTCCATACCTCGCCGACCGCGATCCGCGCGCTGCGCCGCGCCGGGCCGGACGAACCGAAGAAGTTCAACTACCGCTTCAAGCACATGACCACGGTGGGCGAGCCGATCGAGCCCGAGGTGTGGAAGTGGTACTACGACGTCGTCGGCAAGGGGCAGGCGGTGATCGTCGACACCTGGTGGCAGACCGAGACCGGCGGCTTCCTCTGCTCGACGACGCCGGCGCTGCACCCGATGAAGCCGGGTTCCGCCGGGCCGGGGGTGCCGGGCATCCATCCGGTGATCTACGACGACGACGGCCACGAGATTCCGCGCGGCGCCAACCGCGCCGGCAACATCTGCATCCGCAACCCGTGGCCGGGGATCTTCCAGACCATCTGGAACGACCCCGAGCGCTTCGTGCGCAGCTACTACGCCCGCTACAACAAGAAGGAAAGCAGCACCGACTGGCGCGACTGGCCGTACTTCGCCTCCGACGGCGCGGTGCAGACCGAGGACGGCTACTTCCGCATCCTCGGGCGCATCGACGACGTGATCAACGTCGCCGGGCACCGCCTCGGTTCGAAGGAGATCGAAAGCGCGGCGCTGACCGTCGAGGAGGTGGCGGAGGCGGCGGTGGTGCCGGTCGCCGACGAGATCAAGGGACGCATCCCCGACCTCTACGTCGCGCTCAAGCCGGGCTTCAGCGCGAGCAAGGACCTGCAGGAGCGGATTTCCGCGGCGGTGGTCGAGGAGATCAGCCCGATCGCACGGCCGCGCCGGGTGTGGATCGTCCCCGACATGCCGAAAACCCGCTCGGGCAAGATCATGCGCCGGGTGCTCGCGGCGATCTCCTCGGGGCAGGACACCGGCGACGTTTCGACCCTTGCCAATCCCGAGGTCGTCACCGAACTCCGTAAGATGGCGCAGGCTGTCTGAGGCGGAGATGACCCGAGACGAATTCAACGCGTTCTGCGGCCGCCTCCCCGCGGCCACCCACGTGGTGCAGTGGGGCGGCTCCGACGTCTGGAAGGTCGGCGGCAAGATGTTCGCGGTGTGCGGCTGGGCCGAGGGCGAGGTCGCGGGGATCACCTTCAAGGCGTCGCCGGTGTCGTTCGAGATTCTGCGGCATCTCGCCGGGTTCCGCCCCGCGCCCTATCTCGCCTCGCGCGGGCTCTCGTGGATTCAGCGCTACGCCGCGTCCGAGATGGCCGACGCCGAGCTGCGGGACTACATCGCCGCGTCCTACCGCCTCGTCGCGGCGGGGCTGTCCGCGCGGGCGCGGCGCGAACTCGGGGTGACGGCCTAGCGCGGCGACAAAAAAAGGGGGGCGATCGCTCGCCCCCCATCTTCCAGGAATGCAACCGCTCCCTCAGGCGCTTTCCGCCGCCGGCTCGGCCGGCTGCGGCAGCGGCGCCGGGGGCACGAACGCCTCGATCATCTCGGGCGTCGGTGGCCAGGCGCGGGCCTGATCCTGCAGGTAGGTGCCGATCGCGCGCGCGGCGCGGCGGCCCGCACCCATCGCGAGGATCACCGTGGCGCCGCCGGTGACGATGTCGCCGCCCGCGAACACGCCCTGCATCGTCGTCGCCTGGCTGCTGTCGTCGGCGACGATGTAGCCCCACTTGTTGGTTTCGAGCTTGGGCGCGGTGCTCGCCACCACCGGGTTGGCGTTGGTGCCGAGGGCGTAGATTACCGTGTCGCAGTCGAGTTCGACGAACTCGCCGGTCGGCATCGGCTTGCGGCGGCCCTTGTCGTCGGGCTCGCCGAGTTCCATCCGCTCGACCCGCATCCCGACGACGTTGCCGTCGGCGTCGGTCTGGATCTCGACCGGGCCGTGGAGGAAGTAGAACTCGATGCCTTCCTCCTTGGCGTGGCGGAGTTCCTCCTTGCGCGCCGGGGCTTCGTCTTCCGAGCGGCGGTAGACGCAGCGCACGCGCGCCGCGCCGAGACGCTTGGCGACGCGCAGGCAGTCCATCGCGGTGTTGCCCGCGCCGATCACCACGACGCTGTCGCCGATGCTGATCGGCGTGTCGACGATCGGGAAGGTGTTGCCCGCCATCAGGTTGACGCGGGTGAGGAACTCGTTGGCCGAGTACACCCGGCCCGCGTATTCGCCGGGAATGCCGAGGAACGACGGCGCGCCCGCGCCCGCGGCGATGAACACCGCGTCGAAGCCCATCTCGCCCAGGAGTTCCGGCACGGTGAAGGTCTTGCCGATCACCTTGTTGGTGTGGAAGGTGACGCCGAAGTCCTTGAGCCGCTGGATTTCGCGCTCGATGATGTCGCGCGGCAGGCGGAACGGCGGGATGCCGTATTGCAGCACGCCGCCGAGCACGTGCAGCGCCTCGTAGACCGTCACCTCCGCGCCGAAGCGCACGAGGTCGGCCGCCGCGGCGAGGCCGCCGGGGCCGGAGCCGACGATCGCGACCTTGCCGAGCGGCTTGGCGAACTTGAGCGGCACCGCCTTCGGCGGGCGCGCGTGGTCGCCGATGAAGCGTTCGAGGCGGCCGATCGCGACCGGCTCCATGCGCTTGCCGAGCAGGCATTCCTTCTCGCACTGGCTCTCCTGCGGGCAGACGCGGCCGCAGATCGAGGGGAAGATGCTCGATTCGTAGATCACCTTGAGCGCGCCTTCGAGGTCGTGCACCAGCAGGCTGCGGACGAAGCCCTGGATGTCGACCCCGACCGGGCAGCCGGAGATGCAGTTCGGGTTGCGGCACTGGAGGCAGCGCTCGGCCTCGCGGTAAGCGTCCTCGGCGGTGTAGCCGAGGTTGACTTCCTCGAAGTTGGTGGCGCGCTCGGCGGCGTCGCGTTCCGGCATCTTGACCTGGTGGATTTCCACCTGGTTCATCTTCTTGTAGGTGCGCTTGCCTTCCTGGATCAGGATCTTGTCGAGGTTGCAGACGTGGTCGAACTGGTCGTTCGCCTCGCCTTCTTCCTTCTTGAAGCGCTTCTGGCGGAGCAGCAGCTCCTTGAAGTCGACGAGGTGGCCGTCGAAATCCGGGCCGTCGACGCAGGCGAACTTCACCTTGCCGTCCACGGTGACGCGGCAGGAGCCGCACATGCCGGTGCCGTCGACCATGATGGTGTTGAGCGACACCATGGTCTTGACCCCGAACGGGCGGGAGACCTCGACGCAGGCGTTCATCATCGGCAGCGGGCCGATCGCGACGACCATGTCGGGCTTGTCGGTTTCGAGCACGTGCTTCAGGGCGTCGGTGACGAAGCCGGGGCGGCCGTAGCTGCCGTCGTCGGTGCAGATCAGGAGGTTGTCGCACTTCGACTTGAACTGCTCCTCCCAGAAGATCAGGTCCTTGTTGCGGAAGCCCATGATCCCGGTGGTGCGGTTGCCGTTCTCCTTGGCGGTGCGGAGCTGCGGGTAGATCGGCGCGACGCCGAGGCCGCCGCCGACGAAGACGATGTGGCCGACCTTGTCGAGGTGCGCGGGCAGGCCGAGCGGGCCGACGAAATCGAGGAAGCTGTCGCCCACCTCGAAGCGGTCGCGCATCTCGCGGGTGGTCTTGCCGAGCGCCTGGATCACCATCGTGATGGTGCCCTTCTCCCGGTCGAAGTCGGCGACGGTGAGCGGAATACGCTCGCCGCCTTCGTACAGACGCAGCATCACGAACTGACCCGGCTGCGCCGCGTGCGCGATGTCGGGGGCGAGAACCTCCCAGAGGAAGGTCACGTCGGAAAACCGCTCGCACCGAATGATCTGGTACATGCTCATTCCCTACTGAATTGGAACAACCGCATGGCTCCGACCCCCCGGAGCCTTCACGGCGGCAGGGGCGAAGGCGCTCCCCCCTTACCCCCCTCTTGGGGCATGGGAAAAATACCCCCCTCAGGGGTGGTTCACAACCCCAACATTTTTCATCCGTGTTCATTATGTGGGACGGACTTCTCCGGTATTTTGGAAGAATTGCCACTCGCTCGGGTGGGGCGCGACTCCACCCG
>QKGW01000264.1 GCA_003250275.1 Alphaproteobacteria bacterium | reverse complement strand
TCAACGGCGCGCGCAACATGACCACGGTGGGCATCGCCACCGCGACCGCGGGCATCGTCGTCGGCACCGTGCTGCTCACCGGCATCGGCCTGGTGATGACCGAGGTGGTCGAGCTGGTTTCCGGCGGCAACCTGCTGATCATGCTGCTGCTCACCGCGATGATCTGCATCATTCTCGGCATGGGAATGCCGACCACCGCGGCCTACGTCGTCGTCGCCACCCTGATGGCGCCGGTGATCGTCGACCTCGCGGCCAAGGCCGATCTCGCGGTGCCGCTCGTCGCGGTGCACCTGTTCGTGTTCTACTTCGGCCTGATGGCGGACGTCACGCCACCGGTAGGCCTCTCCGCCTACGCCGCGTCGGCGATCTCGGGCGCGGACCCGGTGAAAACCGGCGTGCAGGGCTTCCGCTACGAGATCCGCACCGCGCTGCTGCCGTTCATCTTCATCTTCAACCCGAACCTCCTGATGATCGACATCGACGGCCCGATCGCGCTGCTGGCGACGATCGTCGGGTCGGCGGCGGCGATGATCGCGTTCGTCGGCGCGACGCAGCAGTGGCTGGTGGTGCGCAACAAGCTGTGGGAAACCGCGCTGCTGTTCGTCATCTGCTTCACGCTGTTCCGTCCGGGCTTCTGGCTCGATCAGATCGAGCCGGAGTTCGCGTTCCAGCCCGCGTCGGCGGTCAACGCCTACGTCGATGCGGCGCAGGAGGGCGACCCGCTGTTCCTGCGCTTCGAAACCCAGACCAGCCTCGGCGACATCGTCGAAAAGACCGTGCGTCTGCACATCGGCGACGGCGCGACGGTGCGCGAGAAGCTCGCCGCCGAGGGTCTGACCCTCAGCAGCTTCGGCGGCGAGGTCTCGGTGACGACGGTGCGGTTGCGCAGCACCGCGGCGAAGTTCGGCGTGCAGCCCGGCGATCGCGTGATCGCCCTGGCGGTGCCGACCGAGCGCCTGCCGAAGCAGTTCTTCATGCTGCCGGCGCTCGCGCTTCTCGCCGGGTTGATGGTGTTGCAGAGCCGTCGCAAGAAGCGCCTGATCGCCGAGGGTAAGCCGCTCACCGCGCGCGCCTGACGCCGAGCTTCAGATCGACCTGTAGAACCGCCGCCGCAGCACCCATGCGGCGGCGGTTATCGTTGCGGCGATGCCCACCGAGACCGCCATCGCGGCGCGCGGCCCGGCGAGGTCGATGAGCGCGGCGAACGCCGAGGGCGCGGCGGCGGCGAGCAGGAACCCCGGGGTGAGCAGCTTGCCCACCGTGGCGCCGTAGGACAGCGGATCGAACAGCACCAGCGGCAGGGTGCCGCGGGTGATCGACATCAGCCCGTTCGACGCGCCGTAGATCAGGCAGTAGGCCACCGCCGCGGCGATCCAGTCGCCGCTCAGCAGCCCCGCGAGGAAGGCGAGGGGGAACCCGAGTGCGGCCCAGAAATGCAGGTCGAGCGGATTGAGCCGCCCGCCGAACAGCACCTCGCCGAGCCGCGCCGAGGACTGGCCGATGCCGCGCAGCGAGGCGATCCACACCGCCGTCGGCAGCGCGAGGCCGAGGCCGTTGAGCAGCAGGATCATGTGCGCCGACATCGCCGCGTTGAGGAAGTTCAGCCCGGCGACGGTGTAGGCGTAGAGCAGCGCCGCGAGCAGCGAGGGCGGCACCGGCGGCGGCATCGGCGCGTCCGCCGCGGTGCGCGCCAGCGGGTGCGGCGCGGCCTTGGGCAGGGTGAGGAACAGCGGAATCGAGGCGACCGCGATCGCGGCGTAGACGCAAAGCGCGGTGCGCCAGCCCCAGCCGTCGGCGAGCCAGTTGCCGAACGGCCAGAACACCGTCGAGGCGAGGCCGCCGAGGAGGGTGATCTGCGCGATCGGGCGCTTCGCGCCGGTGCCGAACGCCTTCGCCAGCGCCGCGAAGGCGGCGTCGTAGAGGGTTAGGCGCATCGCCGTGCCGAGCACCGTCCAGGCGATCAGGTAGGCCCAGTAGTCGCGCGCGAACGCGACGCCGAGGCATCCGGCGGCGGCGGCAAGCGCGCCCAGGCTCATCGGCAGGCGGCCGCCGCGGCGGTCGATCCAGCGCCCCACCGGGGCGGAGAGCAGGCCCATCACCAGAAGCGCGAGCGAGAAGCCGGAATAGACCTTGGCGTGGCTCCAGCCGAGGTCGTCGCCGATGCGGTTGCCGAAACCGCCGATCAGGTAATACGACAGACCCCAGTGCAGGAGCTGCGACAGCCCGAGACAGAACACCGCGAAGGCGCGGCCGAAGGCGGTCATGCAAGTCTCCCGCGCGAAGCCACCCGAACCTCCCGACTCGTTGAAATTGCGGAGGGTAAGAGTGCGCACGCGGCCGCGCGCGGCGCAAGACGGATAACCGCGCCGCAGTTGTCTAGATAAGTTCCGGGATCACAGGCCGAGCACTGCGGCGAGGCGGCCGCGCTCGGCGATCAGGTCGGCCATCGCGCCTTCGCCGACTGCGCGCCCGCTTTCGAGCAGCACCGCGCGGTCGGCGAGGGCGGCGGCGAAGCGCCAGTTCTGTTCGGAAAGGAGAATGCCGACGCCGGCCGCTTTGACGTCGGCGAGGGCGGCGGCGAGGTCCTCCACCACCTTGGGCGCGATCCCCTCGGAGGGTTCGTCGAGAAGCAGCAGGCGCGGCTGGCCCATCAGCGTGCGGGCGACGGTGAGCATCTGTTGCTCGCCGCCCGAAAGGTGCGCGGCGGGGCGGTCGAGCAGGCTCTTGAGGTGGGGGAACACCGCGAGCACGCGCGCTTCGTCCCACTCCGGCGCGTCGGCGCGCGGCGGCTGGCGGCCGACGTCGAGGTTTTCCCACACGGTGAGGCGCGCGAACACCCGGCGGTCCTCCGGCACCCAGCCGAGGCCGAGGCGCGCGACCGCATGGGTCGGCGCGCCGGTGATGTCGCGCCCGTCGAATTCGACGCGCCCGGCGAACAGCCGCGTCAACCCGATCGCGGTCTTGAGCGTGGTGGTCTTGCCCGCGCCGTTGCGGCCGATCAGCGCCACCGCCTCGCCCTTGCCGACCGCGAGGTCGAGGTCGAAGAGCACCTGCGCGCCGCCGTAGCCGGCCCCCACGCCGCTGAACCGAAGCACCCTTTACCTCCGCCGAAAATCGGGCTTAAATCGTTGCAAAATCGAAAACAATGCCTAGCCTATTACAGGCGAGGAACAACACGCAAGCAGCCAGCTAAGGATGCGTACCCATGTGCCCTGCACTGACACTCGGTTCCGAAACCACGGTAGCCGATACGATCGCCCATGCGCGCCAGAAAATGGAAGCGGCGCGCGCGAAGGCCGACGACATCGCAGTGGTGACCGACTTCATCGGCCGATTCTATCGCACCGTCGCCCCCGGCGACATTCAAGGTAAGCCGCTGGAATACCTCTATGGCGCGGCGCGCTCGGCGTGGACGCTGGCGCAGCGGCGCAAGCCCGGCACTCTCGCGATCCGCGCGTTCAACCCCACCGCCGACGACACCGGCTGGGCGTGTGAGCACACCGTGATCGAGATGGTGAACGACGACATGCCGTTCCTCGTCGATACCGTCACCGCCGCGCTCAACGATCTCGACATCGAGGTTCACGGCATCATCCACCCGCTGATCGCGGTCGAGCGCGACGCCGAGGGTGCCCTGGTGCGCCTGCTCCCTGAGGGGAGCGAGACCGGCCTCGCGGAATCGGTGATGCACGTCGAGGTGACGCGCCAGACCGAGGCGGCGAAGCTCGACCTCATCGCCGCGCGGCTCGACGAGGTGCTCGCCGACGTCCGCCTCGCGGTCGAGGACTGGGCGGCGATGCGCGCCCGCGTCGACGAGGCGCTCGAAGCCGACTTCCCCGAGGACGACTGCCACGAATGCCGCGCCTTCCTCGACTGGCTGAAGGTGCACCACTTCACCTTCCTCGGCTCGCGCGTCTACACCGCCGTCGACGAGGATGGCGCGCCGGCGCTGCGCCTCGACCCCGCCTCGGGTCTCGGCATCCTCCGCGACCCCGAGCGCCGCGTCTTCGACGAGCTTCAGACCAACGCCGCCGGCCAGGTCGAAACCCGCATCCTCAATCAGGAAGGGCCGCCGCTCCTGGTGGCGAAGAGCGTCCGCCGCGCCACCGTGCACCGCCCCGCGTCGATGGACGCAATCGTGGTCAAGCGCCGCGACGCCGAGGGCCGGGTGACCGGCATCTGGTTGTTCCTTGGCCTGTTCACCGCCGAGGTCTACACCAACTCGCCGCTGATGGTGCCGATGCTGCGCGGCAAGATCACCCGGGTGATCGCTGCCGCCGGTTTCCGCCGCAATAGCCACGACGGCAAGAAGCTGCTCTCGATTCTCGAAAACTTGCCGCGCGACGAACTGTTCCAGTCGTCCGAGGAGCATCTGCTCGCGGTCGCCGTCGGCATCCTCCAGCTGCAGGAGCGCCGCCGCGTCGCGCTGTTCCTGCGCGAGGACGATTTCCAGCGCTTCATCTCCTGCCTCGTCTACATCCCGCGCGACCGCTTCGACACGCCGCTGCGCCTCGCGATACAGGAAATCCTCGCCCAGGCGTTCGACGGCGAGATTCTCGCCTACTACACCCA
>QKGW01000071.1 GCA_003250275.1 Alphaproteobacteria bacterium | reverse complement strand
GTGTGCGCGCGGCTTCGGGTGATCGCCGGGCGCGTGCTGTAAGGATGATTGCATGAAGATCGACGGCAAGCCGTTCCGCACCATCTGGCCCGCCGACGGCGCGGTCGAGATCATCGACCAGACCAAGCTGCCGCACGTGTTCGAGACCGTGCGCCTCACGACGATGGCGGAGGCCGCGACCGCGATCGCCGACATGTGGGTGCGCGGCGCGCCCCTGATCGGCGCGACCGCCGCCTACGGCATGGCGCTGGCGATGGATGCCGATCCCTCCGATGCGGCGCTCGCGATCGCGCACGACACCCTCTACGCCACCCGCCCGACCGCGGTGAACCTGCGCTGGGCGCTCGCCGATATGGCCGAACTCCTCGCGCCGCTGCCGCCCGCCGAGCGCGCCGCCGCGGCGTGGCGGCGCGCGGGCGAAATCGCCGACGCCGACGTCGAGATCAACCACGCGATCGGCGTGCACGGGCTCGCGCTGTTCCGCGCGATCTGGGAGGGCAAGGGCCGCCCCGAGCGCCTCAACATCCTCACCCACTGCAACGCCGGATGGCTCGCCACCGTCGACTGGGGCACCGCGCTCTCGCCGATCTACCAGGCGCACGACGCCGGCATTCCGGTCCACGTCTGGGTCGACGAAACCCGCCCGCGCAACCAGGGAGCCAGCCTCACCGCCTGGGAGCTCGGCCGCCACGGCGTGCCGCACACGGTGATCGCCGACAATGCCGGCGGCCACCTGATGCAGCACGGCCTCGTCGACGCCTGCATCGTCGGCACCGACCGCACCACCGCGACCGGCGACGTCTGCAACAAGATCGGCACCTACCTCAAGGCGCTCGCCGCGTTCGACAACGGCGTGCCGTTCTACGTCGCGCTGCCGAGTCCGACGATCGACTGGACGATCGCCGACGGGGTGCGGGAAATCCCGATCGAGCAGCGCTCCGCCGCCGAGCAGTCGCACATCGCCGGTCTCACCGCCGATGGCCGGATCGAGACCGTGCGCTTGGTGCCCGAGGGCTCGGCCTGCGCCAACTACGCCTTCGACGTCACGCCCGCGCGCCTCGTCACCGCCCTCGTCACCGAGCGCGGCAGTTGCGACGCGAGCCGCGACGGCCTGCTGACCCTGTTCCCCGAGCGGAGAGCCGCCGAATGAGCCTGCCGCCCCGCACCCTGCGCTTCGACCTGCTGCGCGTCGCCTCCGATCTCACCCGCATCGGCCTCAACAAGGGCACCGCGGGCAACGTCTCGGTGCGCTTCGACGACGGCCTGATGATCACCCCCTCGGGGGTTCCGGCGGCCCGCCTCGCGCCCGCGCTGATGGTCGAGATCGACGGCCGCGGCAATTTCCACGGCGAGGCCGCGCCCTCGTCGGAGTGGCGCTTCCACCGCGACATCTACGTCAACCGCCCCGACGTCGGCGCGGTGATCCACACCCACGCGCCGTTCTGCACCGCGATCGCCTGCCAGCGCCGCGACATTCCGGCGTTCCACTACATGATCGCGGTCGCGGGCGGGAAGGACATCCGCTGTTCGCGTTACGCCACCTTCGGCACCCAGGAGCTTTCCGACGCGGCGCTCGCAGCGCTCGAAGGCCGCCGCGCCTGCCTGCTTGCCAACCACGGCATGATCGCGACCGGCCCCAACCTCGACGCCGCGCTCAAGCTCGCGCAGGAGGTCGAGGAACTCGCCGAGCAGTTTTGGCGGGTGCTCCAGATCGGCGAGCCGATCGTGCTCGACGACGCCGAGATGGACCGCGTGCTGGAGAAGTTCCGCACCTACGGCCAACCGCGCAAGGCGTGATCCCGGGCGCTGCAACCAAAGCGTAACGAGACAATTTTTCGCCCCCGGACTCGCCTCGCGCGCGGCTTCGGAGTATCCTCGACGTTCCTTCCTGCCGACCTCTGGGGGCGTATCTCATCATGGCTGCGAAAACCATCACCGGCATCGACCACATCGTCGTCGGCGTCAAATCCCTTGAAGAAGCGGTGGACACCTACGCCCGCCTCGGCTTCGCGCTGACGCCTTACGGCCAGCACGAAGGGATGGGCACCGGCAACCACTGCATCATGATGCCGCACGACTACCTCGAACTCGTCGGCTTTTCCTCCGAAGCCGCCGACAGCGAGCTGCGCCGCCGCCTGAAGAAGTCCCTCGATACCCTCGGCAACGGCGTGATGGCGGTGGCCTTCCACACCGACGACGGCGCGACGACGCACCAGCTCCTGGTGCGCAAGGGGGTGAAGGCGGACCCGCCGCAGTCGGTCTACCGCATCATCGGCGCCAAGCCGCACCCGATTCGCGCGGCGCTCTCGATGGTGCGCCTGCCCGCCGACGCGCTCGTCGGCCTGTCGGCGTTCGTCGCCCAGCACCTCTCGCCCGACGCGGTGCGTCAACCGGGCTGGATGAACCACCCCAACGGCGTGATCGGCATCGATTCGCTCACCCTCATCGTCGAGGATCCGATGGTGGCGAAGGATGCCTACGAGAGCTTCTTCGGCGCGGGCGTCGCCGCGATCACCGATCACACCGTGGCGGTGCACCTGGGTGATCACACCATCTTCCTCTGCTCGCCCGACCAGCTCACCCAGCTCCACCCCGATGTCGAGCTCGATCACGCGCCCGCGCCGCCCGCGCCGGTGGCGATCGGCCTCAAGGTGCGCGACATCGAGGAGACCGCGCGCGTGCTCGCGGGCAACCGCGTCGCCTTCCGGATGCTCAAGGAGGGGATGATCCGCGTGCCGCCTTCGGAAACCCTGGGCACCCTGATCGAATTCTGCGAGTGACGAAAAAGGGCCGGGAAACCGGCCCTTTCCTCATCCGATGTGGCGCGCGAGGAACTCGAAGGTGCGGCGCTCGGCGGCGCGCGTCGCGAGCAGGTCGAAGCCCGCGCGCTGCGGGCAGGTGAAGGCGTGCCCGGCGTCGTAGTCGAACGCGACCACCCCCGGCACGCCGCGGATGCTCTCGCGCAGTTCGGGCGGCGTCGCCGGATCCGCGACGCCGAAGTGGAACAGCACCGGGCAGAGCGGCGTCTCGCGCGCGAACAGGCCGAGGTGGCTCGGCGAGCCGAGCACCGCGCAGGCGAGCGGCAGGTCGGCGGCGGCGCGCCAGCCGAGGGTCGCGCCGTAGCTCTCGCCGACCACGCCGACCTTGCCGAACGGGCGCAGCAGCTGCGCGCAGGTGGCGATGTCCTTGAGCGGCGCGTCCCAGCCGATCGCGTCGCGCAGGTGGCGGCCGTGTTCGGTGCCCGCGTCGGCGTAGTCGAGCTCCACGCCCTTCTCGCCGCGGTCGAACAGCGCGGGCACGCGCACCGCGTAGCCCTCGTCGGCGAGCGCGTCGGCGAGGCCGCGGATGTGGGTGTTGACGCCGTAGATTTCGTGCAGCAGCACGATGCCGCCCCGCGGCGTACCGATCGGGTCGGCGCGGTAGGCTGAAAAGCGGTGCCCGTCCTCGGCGGTCAGGTGCACGATCGCGCCCATCTACAGAAACTCCTTGGCAGGGATGGCACGGCGTGCGGGGAATGGCAGGGCTGCACGCGATGCGCTTGAACGGTGGGAGAAAAATCCCCATTGACTATGCTCGCTTGCGGCGCATTCGCCGTCAACCCGCCAAAGGACTTCTACCGTGCTCGTCCCCTCCGCCGCGGCCCCCGTCGGCAACTTCGAACCCGTGCCCGCGGACGACCCCAAACGCGGCATCGCGATGATCGTGATCTCGACGATGCTGTTCGCCAGCCTCTGGGTTCTGGTGAAGCTCCTCTCCGACCGCTACTCGGTCTACGAGATCAGTTTCTTCCGCAATTTCTTCGCCCTCATTCCCGCGTGCCTGATGGTGGCGGCGCACGGCGACTGGCGGGTGCTCAAGGTCAAGCGCATCTCGGGGCACATCTGGCGCGCCGTGCTCGGCGTCGTCGCGATGATGCTCGGGTTCGCCTCCTACGCGATGATGCCGCTCGCCAACGCGGTGTCGATCTCGTTCATGTCGCCGCTGGTGATCACCGCGCTCTCGGTGCCGCTCCTCGGCGAGAAGGTCGGGCCGTGGCGCTGGAGCGCGGTGCTCGTCGGCTTCGTCGGCGTGCTGGTGATCGTCAAACCCGGCGCGGGGTTCCTCACCCCGGGCGCGCTGGTGGCGATCGGCGGGGCGGCGGTGGCGGCGCTCGCGATGATCACCATCCGCCAGCTCAACCGCACCGACAAGCCGGTCGCGATCGTCTTCTACTTCGCCCTGTTCGCCTCGCTGTTCACCGCGTTGCCGCTGCCGTTCGTGTGGGTTACGCCGCACGGTTGGGACTGGCTGATGCTCGTCGGCATGGGGCTTTCGGGCGGTTTCGGCCAGCACTTCATGACCCGCGCGTTCTCGCTCGCGCCGGTGGCGGTGGTGAGCCCGTTCAACTACGTCAGCCTGATCTGGTCGACCCTCGCGGGCTGGGCGGTCTGGGGCGACATGCCCGCGGCGCACGTGTTCGTCGGCGCGGCGATCGTCGTCACCTCCGGTCTCGTCATCCTCTGGCGCGAAAGCCGCAAGGGCGTGAAGATCTGAATGCGAAAAAGGCCGGGTTTCCCCGGCCTTTTTCGGTTTCCGCGCGCCTGCGTCAGACGTTGAACAGGAAGTGGAAGATGTCGCCGTCCTTGACCGGGTATTCCTTGCCTTCGGAGCGCATCTTGCCGGCTTCCTTGGCGCCCTGCTCGCCCTTGCAGGCGATGAAGTCGTCGAACGCGATGGTCTCGGCGCGGATGAAGCCGCGCTCGAAGTCGGTGTGGATCACGCCGGCGGCCTCGGGCGCCTTCGCGCCGTTGCGCACGGTCCAGGCGCGTGCTTCCTTCGGCCCGACGGTGAAGAAGGTGATCAGCCCCAGAAGCGCATAGCCCGCGCGGATGACGCGCGAAAGCCCGGCCTCTTCGAGCCCGAGGTCGGCGAGGAACTCGGTGCGCTCGTCGTCGGGGAGCTGCGACAGCTCGGCCTCGATCGCGGCGGAAACGATCACCACCGCGGCGCCCTCGGCCTTGGCCTTCTCGGCGACCTTGGCGGAGAGCGCGTTGCCGGCGGCGGCGTCCTCCTCGGCGACGTTGCAGACGTAGAGCACCGGCTTGCCGGTGAGGAGCTGCAAACGGTCGAAGGCGCGGCGGCCTTCGAGGTCGTCGGGGCGGGCGGTGCGGGCGGGCTTGCCGTCGCGCAGCGCGGCGAGCACCGGCTCCATCAGGTCGACCTGCGCCTTCGCGTCCTTCTCGCCCGACTTCGCCTTCTTCTGCAGCGGCACGATGCGCTTTTCGAGGCTTTCGAGATCGGAGAGCATCAGCTCGGTCTCGACCGTCTCGGCGTCGCGGATCGGGTCGATTGCGCCGTCGACGTGGGTGATGTCGTCGTTCTCGAAGCAGCGCAGCACGTGGACGATCGCGTCGACCTCGCGGATGTTGGCGAGGAACTGGTTGCCGAGGCCTTCGCCCTTCGACGCGCCGCGCACCAGCCCGGCGATATCGACGAATTCGAGCTGGGTCGGGATGGTCTTCTGCGACTTCGCCATCTCGGCCAAGGTATCGAGGCGCGGGTCCGGCACCGCGACGCGGCCGACGTTCGGCTCGATGGTGCAGAACGGGAAGTTGGCGGCCTGCGCCGCGGCGGTGGCGGTGAGGGCGTTGAACAGGGTCGACTTGCCGACGTTCGGCAGGCCGACGATGCCGCAGTTGAAGCCCATCAGGTGTCTCCGTCAGTTCGCGGGGCGGTTTCGCCCGGTTTCGGTTTCTTCGGCTTGGGCGGCTGGGTGAGCAGCGCGACGCGGCTGGCGAAGCCCGCGTCGTCGCGCTTGATCAGGAGCGGCGCGGCCTGGCCGACCGCGTCGATCAAAGGTTCGAGCCAGGTCTGCTCGGCCTTGGCGAAATCCGAGAGGACGTAGCCCGCGACGCGGTCCTTGTCGCCCGGATGGCCGATGCCGAGACGCACCCGCCGGGTGTCGTTGGAAAACAGTTCGGCGATGCTCCGGAGGCCGTTGTGACCCGCCGCGCCGCCGCCGGTCTTGACCCGCACCTTGCCGGGCGCGAGGTCGAGCTCGTCGTGGAGGACGATGACGTCGCCGGGGGGGATCTTGAAGAAGCGCGCGGTGGGGCCGACGCAGGCGCCGGATTTGTTCATGTAGGTCTGCGGTTTGAGCAGCATTACGCGCTCGCCCGCGATCTCGCCTTCGGCGGCGAGCCCCTGGTTGCGGACCCTCCAGGAGGAGAAGCCATGGCGGCGGGCGATTTCGTCCACCGCCATGAATCCGATATTGTGCCGGTTGCGGGCGTATTCCGTTCCCGGATTGCCCAATCCGACGATGAGCAGCATGGCCCGCTCCCGGCAGAAGGCGGATTACGCCTTGTCTTCCTCACCCTCGGCGGCGGCTTCCTCGCTCTTGAGGCCGCTCGGCGCGACGATGGTGGCGACGGTGAAGTCGCGCTCGATGGTCGGCTTCACGCCGGCCGGCAGGGCGATCGCGGAGATGTGCAGCGAATCGCCGACATCGAGACCGGTCAGATCGGCGACCAGCACTTCCGGAACCGCATCGGCCTTGCACACCACTTCGACTTCGTGGCGCACGACGTTGAGCACGCCGCCGCGCTTCAGGCCCGGCGAACGCTCTTCGTTGACGAACTTCACCGGCACGTCGACTTCGACGGTCGATTCGGCGTTGATGCGCAGGAAGTCGACGTGGATCGGACGGTCGGAGACCGGATGCACCTGGATATCCTGGCACATCGTCAGGGTCTTTTCGCCGTCGACGTCGATTTCGAACTGGTGGGTCCAGAAGCCCGGACGGGCCATCTGGGTGAGCAGCTGACGCGGATCGATCGAGAAGAGCACCGGCGGCTGCTTGTCACCATAGATGACGCCCGGGATCAAACCCTGATCCCGCACCGCACGAGCTGCCCCCTTACCGGCCCGTTCCCGCTTGAAAGCGGTCAAAGTCGTGGACTTCATGACTGAATTCTCCTTGGTCGTCATGGTTGGCGCCGGCCTCCAGGGGTGCCGACGCCCAAAAACCGCCCGGCGCGCCGGGCGGCGAAGTGGGTGTCTTTACGCTCTTTCCGCCCGCCGGTCAATCGAACAGGCTGGAAACCGAACGCTCTTCCGACACGCGGGTGATCGCCTCGGCCAACAGCGGCGCGATCGAGATCGCGCGGAACTTGTCGGAGGCCTTGACCGCCTCGGTCGGCTGGATGCTGTCGGTGATGATCATCGCTTCGAGCGGCGACTTGGTGACGCGCTCGACCGCGGCGCCCGAAAGCACGCCGTGGGTGACGTAGGCCTGCACCGAATTGGCGCCGTCGGCGATCAGCGCGTGGGCGGCGTTGCAGAGCGTGCCGGCGGAGTCGACGATGTCGTCGACCATGATGCAGTCGCGGCCCGAAACGTCGCCGATGATGTTCATCACCTCGGAGACGCCGGCGCGCTCGCGGCGCTTGTCGATGATCGCGAGGTCGGCGTCGATGCGCCGCGCGAGGGTGCGGGCGCGGACCACGCCGCCGACGTCGGGCGACACGATCATCGGCCGTTCCTTGCCGAGGCGGGCCTTGATGTCCTTCGAGAACACCGGCGCGGAATAGAGGTTGTCGAGCGGGATGTCGAAGAAGCCCTGGATCTGCCCGGAGTGGAGATCGAGGGTGACGACGCGGTTGGCGCCCGCTTCGGTGATCAGGTTGGCGACGAGCTTGGCCGAGATCGGCGTGCGCGGGCCGGTCTTGCGGTCCTGACGGGCGTAGCCGAAGTACGGCAGCACCGCGGTGATGCGGCGCGCGGAACCGCGGCGCAGCGCATCGAGGGTGATGAGCAGCTCCATCAGGTTGTCGTTCGCCGGGAACGACGTCGACTGGACGACGAACACGTCCTCGCCGCGCACGTTCTCCTGGATCTCGACGAAGATTTCCATGTCGGAGAACCGGCGGATGCTGGCGTTCGTCAGCTCGATGTTCATGTAGGCCGCGATCGCCTCGGCGAGCGGGCGATTGCTGTTGCAGGCGACGACTTTCATGCCGGCAAGTCTCCAAGAGGGTGCGGAAATCGCGGGATTTCTAGCAGCGCCGCGCGGGGTTGTAAACCCGCGTTCACGGTTTGGCAGCGTCGCGGGCGGCGCGGGCGCTCTCGATCGCATCCGCGACTCCGGGCAGGGCGGCGGCGACGATCGCGTCGGCGGCGCGGCCCCAGCCGCGTTCGAGTGCGCGCGCGGGCACGGTGTTGGCCTGGCTGACGGTGCCGACGGTCTTGCCCGCCGCATCCTTCACCGTCCAGGTCACGCGGATGCGCTGCGCCGCGCCGCCGTTCACCTCGGCGATCTCGACGTCGCCCTTCACCGCCCAGGGGGCCTGGTCCCCGGTCTTGACCACCGGCTGGTAGCCGCCGCGGCGCAAGTGCCCGATCATCGCGAAGCGCAGCAGGGTGTTGCCGTCGCCGCCCGCGCCGTCGACGAGCGCGACGTAGACCTTTTCCGCCTGCGGCCGGGTTTCGGCGGGCGGCGGCGCGTCCGTGCGGCTCGCGGAGTCGAACGGGACGCGCGCGGAGGGCTGGAGCGGCGCGCGGTAGGCGAGGCGGTTGGCGATGGTCGCGGCCCAGCGCGGTGCGGCGTCGGGCGCGTCGGCGGGAAGCGCGAGCGCGACCGGCGCGAACGGGCGGCCGTCCTTGGGCGGGCGGGCGATCATCAGATGCGCGATGCCGTCGGCGGCGGGCGCGGCCTCCCAGGCGAGGATGCGCGGCGCGGCCTGCGGGCAGGGCACTGCGGGCATCGCGAGCACCTCGCGGCTGGCGAGTTCATCGGCGAGCGCCGATTGCAGCGCCGCGGACATCTCGGGCGAAAGGCCGGGGAAGGCGGAGACGCAGAGCATCGTCACCGCGTCGGACGGCGCGCCGAGGTCGGGCGTGCCGGTGGCGTCGCGGCCGAACGGGCGCGGCGTGTCGCAGGCGGCGAGGGCGAGCGCCGCGGCGAAGGCGAGAGCGGTGCGGAGCGCCGCGGTCATCGCTCCAGGACGATTGCCGAGAGGCCGCGCCCGTAGTCGGGCTCGCCGGTTTGGCAGGCGCGGCGGTAGCTGAAGAAGCGGTCGGCCTCGCGGCAGGTGTCGCACGGGGTGCGGATCACCTCGGTGATGCCGTGGCGCGCGAGCTTGCGCGCGACGTAGGCGGGGAGGTCGAACATGAAGTGCCCGGCCTTGCGCGACGGCGCGAAGAACTGCTCGTTCTCGGCGTCCTCGGCGAGGAACGGTGCGGGGAATTCGGGGCCGACCTCGTAGGACCGCTGCGAGATCGACGGGCCGACCGCGACGGTGATGTCCGCCGGAGTCGCGCCGAGCGCGACCATCGCCTCGATCGTCGCTTCGAGCACGCCCGAGAGCGCGCCCTTCCAGCCCGCGTGGGCCGCGCCGACGATCGGCTTGACGGTGTCGGCGAAGAGCACCGGCACGCAGTCGGCGGTGAGGATGCCGAGCGCGATGCCGGGGACGTCGGTGACCATCGCGTCGGCGACCGGCGCGTCGGCGGCGTCCCAGGGTTCGCGCACCGTGACCACGGTGGCGGTGTGCTGCTGGTTGACGGTGACGAGGGCCGAGGCGGGCTGCTCCATCCGCTCCATCGCGCGGGCGCGGTTCTGGGTGACGTTGTCCGCCGCGTCGCCGGAGCCGTAGCCGCAGTTCAGCGAGGCGTAGAGTCCGGTCGAGACGCCGCCGTCACGAGTGAAGAACGCATGGCGCACGCGGGCGACGTCATTCAACGCGGAGACTGTAATCATGTCTCGACTCCATCAATACGTGCGCAGTGCTGAAGCTGGCGCAACCCAGGAAGGCCCCCCGGTTTCCGAGAGTATCGGATTTGGCGGCAGGTTCAACGGATTTCAAAGCCTTCCGGCGTCGCCGCACCCGCCGGAAGCAGCGCCAGCGCCTTGAACAGACGGCCCATCGCCGGCGCTTCGCACAGCCGCGCCGCGCCGGAGGCGAGCGCCTTGGCCTGCGCGGGGGTGGCCTGCGCGACGAGCTGCTGGGTGCGCTCGCGGATGCCCATCGCGAGCAGCCAGTGCCCCTGCGGCTGCGGCCCGAAGGCGGCGGCGGGGCGCGCGGCGGCGGCGAGGCGGGCGAAATCGACGTGCGCGGTGAGGTCGGCCTCGCCGAGGGCCGCGAGCGGCGGCGCGTAGCGGTGGCGCGCCACCGCCTGGAGGCTGTCGCCGTAGGCGCTTTCCGCCGGGCCGTAGTCGAAGATCAGCGCCGCGCCGCCCTGCGCCGCGAGGCGGCGGGCGAGATCGGCGCAGAACGCCTCGGCGGCGGGGCGGTGTTCGAGCACGTCGCCCTCGGCGGGCGCGGGCAGGGCGGCGAGGAGATCGGGCGGCGGCAGGGCCTCGGGGCCATCGACGAGGGCGAGGCCGCCGTCGCCGAGGCCGACGCGGCGTTCGCGCCAGACGCCGCCGCGGCGTATGTACTGGCGCACCGGCAGGGCGTCGAGAAACTCGTTGGCGACGAGGTAGAGCGGCGCGTCGCCGGGCAGCGTCGCGAGATCGTCGTGCCAGCGCGCGGGAAAGCCCGCGAGCGCCGCGGCCTGCGCGTCGCGCAGCGCCGGGCTGGTCTCGACGAGGTGAAGTGCGATCGCCTCGGCGAAGCCCGGCACGCTGCGCGCGGCGCGGAGAAAATCGGCGATCAGGGTGCCGCGCCCCGGCCCGCATTCGCACACCAGCACGCGCGCGGGCCTGCCTTCGGCGAGCCAGCGCAGCGCGAACCACAGGCCGACGAGTTCGCCGAACACCTGGGAAATCTCGGGCGCGGTGACGAAGTCGCCCGCCGCGCCGAACACCCGCTCGCGGCGATAGTAGGCTGCGACCGCCTCGCCCATCACTGCGTCGAGCGGCTGCGGCCCCTCGGCGGCGATGCGGTCGGCGAGGCGGTGCGCGAGATCAGGCATCGCCCACCGGCAGCGGCGGACGATTGAGCGCGCGCGCGACGAGCGCGGCGCCGAGCAGCACCATCGGCAGCGACAGGATTTGGCCCATGGTGATGCCGCCCCAGAGGTAGCCGATCTGCGGGTCGGGCTGGCGGAACAGTTCGCCGACGATGCGCGCGCAGCCGTAGCCGATCAGGAATAGCCCGAACTGGAAGCTCGGGCGGCGTCCGCCGCCGAGCCGCCACGCGACGATCATCAGGATGAACAGCAGAATGCCCTCCATCCCGGCCTGGTAGAGCTGGCTCGGGTGGCGCGGCAGCGGCCCGCCGTTGGGGAACACCATCGCGAACGGCGCGTCGGGCGCGATGCGGCCGAACAACTCGCCGTTGACGAAGTTGGCGAGCCTGCCGAAGAACAGCCCGATCGGCGCGACGGTGACGAGGATGTCGCCGAGCAGGAACGGGTTGAGCTTGCGGCTGCGGCAGTAGAGCAGCACCGCGACGACGACGCCGAGGAAGCCGCCGTGGAACGACATGCCGCCGTGCCAGACCTTCAGCGCGTCGAGCGGGTGCCCGAGGTAGTAGTCGAAATTGTAGAACAGCACGTAGCCGATGCGCCCGCCGAGCACCACGCCGAGGGTCGCCCAGGCAAGGAAATCGTCGACGTCGAGCGGTGCGAGGCCGCCGATGCGCTTGCGGGCGAGGCGGGTGGCGAGCTGCCAGCCGCCGATCAGACCGGCGATGTAGGCGAGCGCATACCAGCGGATGGCGATCGGCCCGATGGCGAAGGCCACCGGGTCGATTACGGGAAAGGTCAAAGGATGGGTCATCGGCTCAGACGTAAGGGTCGTCGGTATGGAGATAGTTGACGACGTATTGCTGGATTCCGCTTTCGAGCGAGGTGAACGGCTTATCGTACCCTGCCGCACGCAGGGACCGCATGTCCGCCTGGGTGAAATATTGATAACGGTCGCGGATTTCCACCGGGGTATCGACGAACTTGATCTTCGGCTGTTTGCCGAGGGCGCGGTAGACCGCGGTGGCGAGGTCGAGGAACGAGCGCGCCTTGCCGGTGCCGAGGTTGAACAGGCCGCTGACCTTGGGGTTGTCGAGCAGCCACAGCACCACGTCGGCGCAGTCGCCGACCCAGACGAAATCGCGGAGCTGGCCGCCGTCGTCGTAATCGGGGTTGTGCGACTTGAACAGCAGGCAGTGCGCGTCGGCCGCGGCGCGCGGATAGACCTGCGCGATCACGCTCTGCTGGCCGCCCTTGTGGTATTCGTTCGGGCCGTAGACGTTGAAGAACTTCAGCCCGGCCCACTGCGGCGGGGTCGGCATCCCGGCGGCGATCTTCGCGGCGACGCGGCGGTCGAACAGGTGCTTCGACCAGCCGTAGGGGTTCATCGGCTTGAGGTGCGCGAGCGCGGCCTCGGAGAAGGCGTCGGAGAAGCCCTGGGTGCCGTCGCCGTAGGTCGCGGCGGAGGAGGCGTAGATGAAGCGCACGTCGTTCGCCGCGCACCACTTCCACAGCCCGAGGGTGAGCGCGAAGTTGTTGGCGAGGATCTTGTCGGCGTCGGTCTCGGTGGTCGAGGAGATCGCGCCCATGTGGATCACCGCCTCGACCTGCCCGGCGTTGGCCTCGAGGAATTCGAGGGTGCGGTCGGGGTGGACGATGTCGGCGAGGCCGCGCTTCGAGACGTTGCGCCACTTGTCGCCGGAGCGGAGGCGGTCGATGACGACGATGTCGCGTGCGCCGCGGCGTTCGAGCGCCGCAACGATGTTGGAGCCGATGAATCCGGCGCCGCCGGTGACCACGTACATGACGAACCTCTTCCGTTCGTGAAAATTGCAATAGGAATCCAGAAGTTGCCCGGCCGCCGTATGGACAGCGCCGGTCGCCGCCATCATAATGTCTGATGGAAGGCGGCGCCATGGAGAACGCGCCGCTTGGCTTCTGGAGGACTACGCCCTATGGCTTCCCGCCTGATCGATGACGTCACCCGTCTCGCCAACGATGCCGCAGCCGCGTTGGGCGGCGTGCGCGGCGAGATCGAATCGATGGTCAAGTCGCGCATCGAGCGCGTGCTGGCCGATCTCGACGTGGTGCCGCGCGAGGAATTCGAGGCGGTGCGGCAAATGGCCGCCGCGGCCCGCGAGGAGCAGGAAAGCCTCGCCGCCCGCGTCGCCGCGCTCGAAGCCCAACTCGCCGAGGCCAAGCCCGCGGCGAAGGCGAAACCGGACGCCAAGGCCAAGCCCGCGGCGAAGAAGAAACCCGCTCCGGCCGCCGAGACTCCGGCCGCCGAAGAGCCGCAGGGCTGACCCGCGCCGGGGCTTTCGGGCGTCGCGCACCCGTCACCGAGCCGTCATCAAACCGATCTTGCATTGTCATGGTCGGTTTGGCAGTCTAAATATTGTGGTTGTCGGGGTGGCTCACCCCGATACCTATGATCTGGCGCGGTCGCGCCGCATGCGGACGACCCTTGCCGTGTGGAATCGCGTTGACGCCGGCCCCAAAACCGGTGCACACGGTCCGGTTCCTGGCCCGCGCCGGCGCACGGGCAGAGTTGTTGTGGAGGTTCCCCATGCAGACCTCGGATTCCGTCTTCGACGTCGAAACCCTCCATCCCCTCGAACTCCTCGAACAGGTCATCAGCGCGCGCGACTGGATCTTCGAGCGTCGCGGCGACGATGAGCTTGCCGTCGAGGTTCCCGGGCGGTGGTGCGATTACGGCGTGTTCTTCGCTCTCGCGCCGGAACTGGAAACCCTGCACATCTCTTGCGCCCTCGACATGCGCGTGCCCGAGAATCGCCGCACCGCGGTGGCCGAGCTGCTCGCGGTCGCCAACGAGAAGCTGTGGATCGGCCACTTCTCGCTGTGGGCGGAAGAGGGGCTGCCGATGTTCCGCTATTCGCTGCTGCTCGGGCCGGAGCTTTCGCTCTCCGCCGAGCGCCTGGAATCGCTGATCGACGTCGCGATCAGCGAGAGCGAGCGGTTCTACCCCGCGTTCCAGTACGTGATCTGGGGCGGCAAGTCGGCCGCCGAGGCGGTCGAGGCGGCGATGCTCGACACCGTCGGCGAGGCCTGAGCGGCTTTGCCAGCGGCGGCGCAAGCTGCTATGCCTGTGGGGGATTTTCCACGGGAGCACTCCGCTATGACCACTTCGAACCTTCTTCTCCTCGGCTGCGGCAAGATGGGCGGCGCGCTGTTGCACGGCTGGCTCGCCGAGGGCTGGCCGCCGTCGCAGGTGTGCGTCGTCGAGGCGTTTGAGGAAACCCGCGAGACGTGGATCGCGCGCGGCGTCATCGCGGTCGCCACGCCCGCCGAGGTGCCCGAGACCTTCGAGCCCGACGCGGTGCTCGTCGCGGTCAAGCCGCAGGGGCTCGCCGCGGCGCTGCCGCCGCTCGCCGCACGTCTCGCCGAACTCGAAATCCCGCCGCTGCTGGTCTCGATCGTCGCGGGCAAGCCGGTCGCGGCTTTCGAGGCGGCGTTCGGCGCGGAGGCGGCGGTGCTGCGGGTGATGCCGAACACCCCGGCGGCGGTCGGACGCGGCATCTCGGGCCTCTACGCCAACGCCAACGTCTCCGATGAGCAGAAGGAACTCGGCGAACAGCTGATGGCGGCGGTGGGCGAAACCGTGTGGCTCGCGGACGAAGACCTGATGCACGCGGTCACCGCGCTGTCGGGCTCCGGCCCCGCTTACGTGTTCCACCTCGTCGAGGCGATGGCGAAGGGCGGCGAGGCGTTGGGCCTCGACGCGGAGACCGCGATGCGCCTCGCGCGCGCCACGGTTTCGGGCTCGGGCGAGCTGATGAACCAGAGCCCCGAGACCGCCGCGACCCTGCGCGTCAACGTCACCAGCCCGGGCGGCACCACCGCCGCCGCGCTCGCGGTGCTGATGGATGCGGACAAGGGCTTCCCGCCGCTGCTGACCGAGGCGCTCGCCGCCGCGGCGCGGCGTTCGCGCGAGCTCGCGGGCTGACCGAAAGGGAGAGACCGATGACGATCGAGTACGACGATTTCGCCAAGGTCGACGTGCGCGTCGGCCGGGTGCTGCGCGCCGAGGTCAACGACAAGGCGCGGGTGCCCGCCTACGTCCTCGAAGTGGATTTCGGGCCGGAGATCGGCGTGCTCGCGTCGTCGGCGCAGCTCACCGTGCACTACCGCCCGGAAAACCTGATCGGGCGGCTGGTGCTCGGGGTGGTCAACTTCCCGCCCAAGCGCATCGGCGGGTTCAAGAGCGAATGCCTGGTGCTCGGCGTGCCCGACGCCGAGGGCGCGGTGGTGCTGCTCGCGCCCGAGCGCAACGTTCCGATCGGCGGGAAGATGTTCTGATGTCGGGTAAACCTGCGGTCAAGAGCGCGACCCTCTCGAAGCTGCTGCTCGAACTCGGGCCGCTCGGGGTGTTCTTTTTCGCCAACGCCGAGGGCAAGCGGCTGATGGAGTGGTTCCCGGCGCTGCAGGCGCTCGGCGAGCCGATCTTCGTCGCCACCGCGGCGTTCATGATCGCGATCGCGGCGGCGCTCGCGGTGTCGTTCGCGCGCGACCGCAAGGTGCCGGTGATGCCTCTGGTCTCGGGCGCGGTGGTGCTGGTGTTCGGCGGTCTCACCCTGTGGCTCAAGGACGAGACCTTCATCAAAATGAAGCCGACGTTGGTAAACGCGCTGTTCGGGACCATCTTGTTGGGAGGGCTCGCCTTCGGCAAGCCTCTCCTCGGCTTCGTCTTCGGCGCGGCGTTTTCCCTCACCGAGGCCGGCTGGGTGGTGCTGACGCGCCGCTGGGGGCTGTTCTTCTTCGTCCTCGCGGCGCTCAACGAAGTGGTGTGGCGTACGGTTTCCACCGATGCGTGGGTGGACTTCAAGGTCTTCGGCATCATGCCGCTGACCTTCGCCTTCGCCCTCGCGCAGACGCCGGTGCTGACCCGGTACGCCGCCGACCCCGACAAAACCTGACGGAGGAGGTCCGACGATGCCGCTGCCCACGATCCTGATCATCGGCGGCGGCGCGAGCGGCATCCTGCTGGCGCGGCATCTGTGGGACGCGGCGGGCGCGGCGGTGCGCATCGTGGTGATCGAGCGCGGCACGGCGCTCGGGCGCGGCATCGCCTTCTCCACCACCGAGGAGGGCCACGTCCTCAACGTCCGCGCCGAGGCGATGGGCGGCTTCCCCGACCGCATCGGCGATTTCGTCGCGTGGCTCGAAGCCACCGGGCGCCCGGCCGACCCCAAGGCCTACGTCCCCCGCGCGGTCTACGGCGACTATCTCGAAGCCCTCGCCCAGCCGCCGCTCGCGGCGGGCGCGCTCGAGGTCGTGCGCGGCACCTGCGTCGGCCTGAGCGAAACCGCCGACGGCGTGCTAGCGGAACTCGAGGGCGGCCGCACGCTCGTCGGCGACTACGCCGCCGTCGCCACCGGCAACGAAGGCCCGCTGCTCGACGACGCGGCGCAAAGCGGCTGGGACCGCAACCGCGCCGCGATCGCGTCCGACGCGGCGGTGCTGATCAAGGGCACCGGCCTCACCATGGTCGATCAGGTGATCGCGCTCGGGCGGATCGGCCATCGCGGCCGGGTGATCGCGGTGTCGCGCCGCGGTCTGGTGCCGCGCCCGCACGTCGAACCCGCCGCGCCGCCCGCGAGCCTCGCGCCGCCGCTCGGCGCGCCGCTCAGCGCGACGTTGCGCTGGGTGCGCGCCGAAATCCTCCGCAACGGCGACTGGCGCGCGGTGGTCGACGGCCTCCGCCCCCATTCCCACGCGCTCTGGCAGGCCTGGAACGCCGCCGAGAAGCGCCGCTTCTCCCGCCACCTCAGGCCGTATTGGGACGTCCACCGGCATCGCGGCGCGCCCGCGCCGGTGGCGGTGGTGGAGGCGGCGCGCGCGAGCGGGCGGCTGCGCGTCGTCGCGGCGCGCCTCGA
>QKGW01000493.1 GCA_003250275.1 Alphaproteobacteria bacterium | reverse complement strand
CGCGAAGAACATCGCCGCGCCGACCATCCACAACGCGCCACGGATGTTGCCGTTCGCGTTCTCCACCTTCGCCCACATGCCGTTCGGTTTCCTCGTCCGCCCCCGCGGAAGACGGAAGCCCCGATCATCATCTCCGCAATCGCGAGAATGGCAAGAGCGCGGTTCGCCTACGTCGATGCGTTCTCGGCATCGAGGTCGACGAGCGAGAGCATCGGGTGATCGGCGATCTCCTTCTTCCATGCCGCCACCTCCTCCACCAGCCAGTTGCGGAAGACGCGGATCTTGGGGTTGTCCTCGTCGCCCTTGGGGCAGACGAAACGGTAGGCGTGGCGGTGCACCACGCGCATCGGGAACGGCGCGACGAGGCGGCCGATCTGGAGATCACGGGCGACCAGCGGCGTACGCCCGAGCGCGATGCCGACGCCGTCCACCGCCGCCTGCAGGCTCATCGCCGAATCGAAGAACGCCGGGCCCTTGTGAACGTCGTATTCGTGCTTCACCCCGGCCTTCTGGAACCACTCGTCCCAGTCGATGTATTCGTCCTGCAACAGGGTGTGGAAGCGCAAATCCTCGGGGCGGCGCAGCGGCGGCGTGCCGCCGATCAGATAAGGCGCGCAGACCGGGAAGATGTATTCCCGCATCAACTCCTCGCCGTGCAGGTAGCGGGCGATCTGCGGCGACCAGTGGCCGAGGCGGATCGCCGCGTCGACGCCGTCGCGCTCGAAATCGACCGGGGTGAAGCTGGTGTGCAGGCGCAAGTCGACGTCGGGATGGCGCTGGCGAAAGCGGCCGATTCGCGGCACCAGCCAGCGCGCCGCCAAAGATGGCAGAATCGAGATGGTGAGGATGCCGGTCTTCTGGTGCGAATCGAGCTTGCGCGTCGCCTCGGCGATGATCTGGATCGCCTGGCGCACCGGCACCGCGTACTCCTGGCCGGCGTCGGTGAGGAGCAGCGCGCGATTCATCCGCTTGAACAGGCGCACCCCGAGCAGCGCTTCGAGCTGGCGGATCTGCTGGCTCACCGCCGCCTGGGTGACGTGCAGCTCGCGCGCGGCAAGGGTAAACGAGAGGTGGCGGGCGGCGGCCTCGAAGGTCTTGAGGAGCCCGAGCGGGGGAGCCGAAAGCATTTCTGCCTCACATAAGCTGTGCTTATCCGACGACGACGAAGTATCGTTTGTCAGAAGCGCCGCCGTCAATCATATCTTCAAGCGTACACAGACGATGACGAGATTGGCCGAAGAAAGGAGGCACCGATGTCGAAATATCTGATGCCCGGAACCTGGAGCGTGATGGCGCTGATCGATTATCTCGAGCAGATCGAAAGCCGCCGCCAGGGCCGTCGCCTTCTGGCCGAACTCGACGAAGCGCAACTTCGCGATATCGGCCTCACCCGCGCCGACGCGGAAGAGGAAGCCAACAAGCTTCCGTGGGTCGCCTGACCCCATCAAGTTTACGCGCCCGACCCCGGCGCGGGGCGGACGCCCCCACACTTTTCGTCCGCCCGATCGCACGTTCCTTGTGGTTCTATCCCCGGAACCGGAACGTCGCATACCGGCCGCCGCTCCCCCGAGCGGCGGCCATTTTTTTGCCGCATTGGGTTGGCCTCGCCGGATCGGTCTGCAATACTGGCCCCGCCGGGACCCCCGGCTTCCCCCCAAGCGACGGCAAAGGAGGCTCCCCGATGAGGTTTCGCCCCAAGCTGGTCCCATGCGTGGCGCTTCTCGGGCTGCTCGCGGCGTTGCCCGCCGAAGCGCAGACCGAGGTCAAGAGCCTGGGACGCTTCGGCGATTGGTCGACTTACACCTATCTCGAAAACGGCAATCCGGTGTGCTACGCGGCGAGTTCGCCGAAGCGTAAGCGCGGCAACGTCAAGAAGCGCGGCGACGTGTTCTTCCTGATCACCCATAGGCCGGAATACAACGACGTCGGCGTCGTCACCGTGGTCGCAGGCTACGCCTACGCCTCCGACAGCACGGTCAACGTCAAGGTCGGCAAGACCCGCTTCCGCTTCTTCACCCGCGACGAGACCGCGTGGGCGAACGGCGACGACGACGGCAAGATGGTCGCCACGATGAAGCGCGGCAGCTCGATGACCGTGACCGGCCGCAGCAAGAGCGGCACCACCACCACCGATACCTATTCGCTCGCCGGCGTGACCAAGGCCTACGAGGCGATCAGCAGCGCCTGCAAGATCAAGGCGCGCTGAGCCCAAGCCTTCCGCGCGAACGCGAACGGCCGCCCCTTGGGGCGGCCGTCGTCGTTTGCGTCGGCGAAGGTCCGATCAGGCGTGATCGGTCGAGGCGCGGACGATGCTGGTGAGATGGCTTTCCATCTCCTCGAGGTTGGTCGAGAGCCCGCCCGCAGTGCCGCGCACGAGGTCGGCGAGGTCGGTGGTGCGGGCCGCCTCCTCGGAGACGTGCGCCATACGGGTCGAGACGTCGCGCGCGGTGTCCGCGGTCTGCTGGACGTTGCGGGCGATCTCCTGGGTCGCGGCGGTCTGCTCCTCGATCGCGGAGGCGATCGACGCGGCGATCGCGCCCATCGAGTTGATCGTCTCGGCGACCTTCTCGATCGCGGAGCCGGCTTCCTTCGAGACCCCCTGGATCGCGTTCACCTGGCTCGCGATCTCCTCGGTCGAGCGCGCGGTCTGGGTCGCGAGGTTCTTCACCTCGTTCGCCACCACCGCGAAGCCCTTGCCGGCGTCGCCCGCGCGCGCCGCCTCGATCGTGGCGTTGAGCGCGAGCAGGTTGGTCTGCGCCGCGATGCCGTTGATCAGCTCGACCACCGTGCCGATCTGCTCGGCGGAGGCGGCGAGCCCCTGCACCACGTCGCGGGTGCGGCCGGCCATCTCGATCGCCTCGGAGGCGACCTGCGAGGACTTGTGCACCTGGCGGCCGATCTCGTCGATCGAGTTGGACAGCTCTTCCGCCGCCGCGGCGACGGTCTGCGCGTTGGCGAGCGCCTGTTCGGCGGCGGCGGCGGCGTTGGCCGCCTCCTCGGTCATCCGCGAGGCCGACGAGTTCATGTCGACCGCGGCACGCTCCATTTCGGCGGCGCGGTCGGAAACCGTGCCCACCGCCTTGTGCGCTTCCGCCTCGATGCGGTCCGCCATCTCCTGCAGTGCCTGACGTTTCTGCGCGCGGGTCTGCTCTTCCGCCTTGAGCTGCTCCTCGCGCAACGTCTGCATCTCCACCGCGTTGTCGCGGAAGGTGACGAGGGCGTTGGTGAGCGCGCCGATCTCGTTCTTCACCGTGGTGGTCGACACCGCGATGTTGGTGTCGCCCGCGGCGAGGCGGCCCATTCCGTCGGTGAGGGTTTCGAGCGGCATGGTGATGCTGCGCGCGATCCGCCACGCGGCGAAGCAGACGATCAGCAGCACGCCGCCGATCCACGCCGCCATGGTCTTGAGGTTGTCGGCGAACACCGCATCGACGTCGGTGAGGTAGATGCCCGAGCAGATCGCCATGCGCCACGGCGCGAAGCTGCCGATGTAGGCGATCTTGGGCGAGTTCTCCTCGGTGCTGCCCGGCGCGCGGCCGGTGTATTCGACGAAGCCGCCGCCCGCCTTGCCGGCGTCGGAGAACGCCTTGTAGAGCGGCACGCCGTGCGCATCGGTGAAGAGCGAGCCGTCGGCCTTCTTCGCCTGCAACATGCTGGTGCCGACCTGCTTGGCGCGGAACGGATGCATCTGCAGCACGCCGTCGTAATCGGTCACCCAGAAATAGTTGTCGCCGTGGTAGCGCATCATCGCGACGTGTTCGAGGGCCGCCTTCTTGGCGTCCTCCTCGCTCATCTCGCCCTTCTTGAAGCGCTCATAGTAGTTGGCAATGACGCTCTGCGCCGATTCGACCAGGTGTTGGGTCTTGAGATACCGGTCTTCCAACAGGTTCTTGCGCAGATTGTTCAACCCGATGGCACCGACGAGAACCATGCCGACGAGCGCCAGCAGCACGATGGTGAGCATCCGGGTGGTGATCTTGGTTTTCCCCAGCATAACTATACCTCCCCTACCGACTCCGGGCGCCGGCATCGACGCCATCGAAAGTGCCCCCGCTCCCGTTTTCGCGGCCTCTCGCGCCGGGAGTTCTCGGAATTTATAAGTTGGATGCGTTCACGCCACACCACCGCCGATCCCCTCGACGGCATTTCGCTGCGGCGGCGGGTGCAAAACGGCGGAACCCTAAGGCTTGCATCGACTGTAGATTACCGATGAATGACGAATCGGCGCAACAGTTTTAGTTACGCACAAATAACAAGTTTCCTTGCAACCGCAACGTTTCTAAAACCCTGGGGTGAATCGCAGCCGCTTATCTCGACCTTGCGCGCAACTCTTGCGGTCAGGACTTGGGCGCGGCCATCTTGTTGACGGTGCGCGTGGTCGAGAACCCGGCTTCGAGATCGGCCAGCACCACGCGTCCGCCCGCCGCCATCACGATGTCGGCTCCGACAACGGTTTCAACGGTGTAATCCGCCCCCTTGACCAGTACGTCGGGCTTGAGCGCGCGGATCAGCTCGACCGGGGTGTCCTCCTCGAACACCACCACCGCGTCGACGTCGGACAGCGCGCCAAGGACGCGGGCGCGCGCGTCCTCGTCCTGCACCGGGCGGGTCGGCCCCTTGAGACGGCCGACGGAGGCATCGGAATTCAATCCGACGACGAGACGATCGCACGCGGCGCGCGCCTGGCGCAGCAACGACACGTGGCCGGGATGGAGCAGATCGAAGCAGCCGTTGGTGAAGCCGACCGACAGCCCCTGGTCGCGCCACGCGGCGACGGTGGCGCGCGCGAGATCGCGGCTCATCGCCTTGCCGCCGTCGCGGCCGCCGGCGAACGCGCTCGCCGCGGCGTGCAGCTCGGCGAGCGAAGCGGTGGCGGTGCCGACCTTGCCGACGACGATACCGCCCGCGAGGTTGGCGAGGCGCGCGGCGTCGACAAGGCTGCCGCCCGCCGCAAGCGCCGCGGCGATGGTCGCGACGACGGTGTCGCCCGCGCCCGAAACGTCGAACACTTCGCGGGCCCGCGCGGGAATGTGGTGCACCGCGCCCGAGCCCTCGACCAGGGTCATGCCGTCCTGCGAACGGGTGACCAGGAGGTTGGCGATGCCGCAGGTCTCGATGAGATGACGCGCCGCCGAAACGATCGCGTCGTCGCCGTTCACCGGCATCCCGGTCGCCTCGGCGAGTTCGGCGCGGTTCGGGGTGGCGAGGAAGGCGCCGCGGTAGCGCCGATAGTCGCGCCCCTTGGGGTCGACGATGGTCGGCACGCCGCGGTCGGCGGCGAGCTTCAGCACCTCGGCGAGGACGTGCGGGGTGAGCAGGCCCTTGCCGTAGTCGGAGAGGGTGAGCACGCGGCACGACTCGAGGCTGCCGCGCACCGCCGCGAGCACCTGCGCCTCGGCGGGTCCGGCGAGGTCCTCGACCTCCTCGCGGTCGGCGCGCAGGAGCTGCTGCACCCCGGCGACGAAGCGCGACTTCTCGGTGGTGCTGCGCCCCGGCAGCACCTGGAGGCAGGATTCGACCCCGGCCTCGGCGGCAAGCAGATGCGCGACTTCGTGGCCCGCCGCGTCGTCGCCGACGAAGGCGACGAACACCGACCCGGCGGTGAGCGCGGAGAGGTTGCGCGCAACGTTGCCCGCGCCGCCGAGCATCAGGGTTTCGCGGACGATGCGGAACACCGGCACCGGCGCCTCGGGCGAGATCCGCGAGACCTCGCCGTAGAGGAAATGGTCGAGCATCACGTCGCCGAGACACATCACCCGCGCGGCGCCGAGGCGCTGGAGAATCGTCGAGAAGGAATCGGAAATCGCCATCAGCCGTGCCTCGCTTGCCACCCGCCGCCCGCGGGCCCGTAACTCTTATAGCCGGGCGCGTCGCGAAAGCAACCTGCGCCAAAGCGTTGTCCTCTTTCGCGAAGCCGCGGCTCCCTGATACACTCACCGCGCCGGACCACTCCCGGCGTGCACGAAAGGTTTCGGATGCAACCGGAATTCGTCACCCCCGAAAGCCTCCTTCTCGACACCGCCGAGCGCCTCGGGCGCGTGCGCGCGGGGCGGGTCGCGGTGCGCGTGCGCCTCTCGCGCCTGTCGCCGCAGTTCCGCGACCCCGCCTACGGCCGCGTCGCCGAGCGGATGTTCGACGGCCTCGTCGCGCAGTACCGCTGCCAGGTGTTCGCGCTTTCGGACGGCGACATCGTCGCCACCGGCAAGGACATGCCGTTCGGCGACGTCGACGCGGTGCTCTACAAGCTGCGCACCCTGTTCGACGGCGACCCGCTCGTCCATCAGGACCCCTACGGCCCAGGCGACCGGTTCTGCACCTGGTACGATCTCGAAGTCGACTACGACGCCTTTCTCGCGATGGCCGCCGACACCGTGAGCCGCAGCCAGCCGCGCCACGTGCCGCCGCCGCCGATCACCCCGGCGGACGCCGAACGGATCGTCGGCCTGCTCACCCCCGAGGCGGTGCGTCCGTTCATCACCGCCCAGGCGGCGGTGCGCGTCGAGCCCCGCCGCGAGGCGCGCCTCGCGTTTCAGGAGATTTTCGTTTCGGTGGCGGAACTCGCGCCGCGGATCGCACCGGGGCGCGACATCGGCCGCGACCTCTGGCTGTTCCAGTATCTCTGCGGCGTGCTCGATTCGCGCCTGCTCGCGGGGATCGGCGGCCTGACCCTGTTCGGCCGCGAACTGCCGGTCAACCTCAACCTCAACGTCTCGACCGTGCTGTCGCCCGAGTTCACCGCGTTCCTCGAACGCTTTCCGCGCGCCGAGGCGACGGTGGAGTTCCAGACCATCGACGCGTTCGCCGACCTCGGCGCATTCCGCCGCGCCTGCGACCGCCTGCACGAGGCCGGGCATCGCGCGATGATCGACGGTCTGTCGCCGCTCGGCCTGTGGATGCTCGCCGACGCCGATCTGCCGGTCGACGGCTACAAGCTGATGTGGACCGCCGACATCGCCAACGCGCGCGCCGATACCGACCGCGACCCCGCGCCCGCGGTGCGCGCGCTCGGGCCGCAGCGCATCGTCCTCGGCCATTGCGCCACGGTCGCGGCGATCGACTGGGGCGTGCGCCAGGGAATCTCGACCTTCCAGGGTCATTTCGTCGATGCAACGTTGATCGGCCGGATCGCCGCCCCGGCGGAGGACGCATGATGGCGGAGCGCTCCGAGATCGAAATCGCCGAAGCCGAGGCCGCCGCCGAGCGCAAGCTGATGATGCAGCTGCAGGAAGGCCTGCTGCTCGACTACGCCGAGCGCCTGGAGAAGTTCCGCAAGCAGCGTCAGGCGCTGCACCTGCATCTCTCGCGCCTCGCCACCCAGAACCGCCGCGAGCCGCAGATGCGCGCCGTCGCCGCCGCCTTCGACCCGCTGATCCTCGACAACCGCGCCCAGGTCTTCACCCTGTTCCGCGGCGACGTGATCGTGGTGTTCGCCGCCAAGCACCGCGACGAGGTCGAGGCGGCGCTGATCCGCCTGCGCTTCCTCTTCGCCGACGACCCGCTGCTCGCCGACGACGAGGGCGAGGACAAGCTCGCCAGCTGGTACGTCCTCTCCACCGACTACCCGGCGTTCCTCCACCTCGCGCAGCAGTTCTACGCCGAGCAGGAGGCGCGCCGCCGCGCCGACATCGCCCGCGAGCACGCCCCCGAGCCGCCACCGCCGCGCCCGGCGCCGGCACACCGCCTCAAGCCGCTTACCCCCGCGGTGCTCGGCAAGCTCGAGGAGGCGCTCGCGCGCACCGACCTCTCCAACCTCATCCGCCACCAGTCGGTGGCGGCGATCGTCGGGCGCTCGCACCCGCAGCACATGTTCTCCGAGGTGTTCGTCTCGATCGCCGACCTGCGCGAGATCTTCGTCCCCGAAGTCGACGTCGCCTCCGACCGCTGGCTGTTCCAGCACCTCACCGAAACCCTCGACAAGCGCGTCCTCGCGCTCGTCGGCGCGGGCCACGACCGCAGCCTCGCGGGCGGCTTCAGCCTCAACATCAACGTCCGCACCATCCTCGGCGAGGCGTTCCTCGACTTCGACGACGGCATCGCCGGCGGCCTGCGCGGAACCATCGTGCTGGAAATCCAGTTGTACGACATCCTCGCCGACGTCGGCGCCTACCTCTTCGCCCGCGATTTCGCGCGCGAACGCGGCTACCGCATCTGCGTCGACGGGGTGAGTTGCGACACCCTGCCGCTGGTCGACCGCACCAAGCTCGGTGCCGATCTCGTCAAGCTGATGTGGTCGCCCGAACTCGCCGACGCGGCGGCCGTCGAGACCCACCCGATTCACGCCGCGCTCGCCCGCACCGGGCGCAAGCGCGCGGTCCTGGCGCGCATCGACACCGCCGAGCAGATCCGCGTCGGCCAGGATCTCGGCCTGTCGATGTTCCAGGGGCGCGGCGTCGAACGCATGATCCAGGCGCAGGGCCAGCGCCGCGGCAGCGAACGGACGATGCCCTGAGCGGCGCACCGAGTGGACACCCGATGACCGAGACTCCTGCGATCCTGGTGACCGATCTGGTCAAAGACTACGGCGACGTGCGCGCCGTCGACGGCATCGGCTTCACCGTCGCGCCCGGCGAGGTGGTCGGGCTGTTGGGCGGCAACGGCGCGGGCAAGACCACCACGATCAGTATGCTCCTCGGGCTGCTGCTGCCGACCGCCGGGCGGATCGAGGTGCTCGGCGGCGACATGACCGGCGGCGCGCGCTTCGCGGTGCTGCCGCGGATGAACTTCGCCTCGCCCTACGTCAACCTGCCCTACCGCCTCACGGTGTTCCAGAACCTCAAGGTCTACGGCCTGCTCTACGGGATCAAGGGGATCGACGCGCGGATCCGCGGCCTCGCCCGCGATCTCGACCTCGAACCCTTCCTCAAGACCCCGGCGCGCAAACTCTCCTCGGGGCAGAAGACCCGCGTGACCCTCGCCAAGGCGCTGCTCAACGAACCCGAGGTGCTGCTCCTCGACGAACCCACCGCCTCGCTCGACCCCGACACCGGCGACTTCGTCCGCGCCTACCTCGAAACCTACGCCCGCGAAAGCGGCTGCGCGATCCTCCTCGCCTCCCACAACATGCAGGAGGTCGAGCGCCTGTGCGGGCGGATCATGATCATGAAGCGCGGCCGCATCCACGCCGAGGGCTCGCCCGCCGACCTCGCCCGCCGCTTCGGCCGCGCCAGCCTCGAGGAGATCTTCCTCGACATCGCCCGCGCGCCCTCGGAGGCCGCGTCATGATCGAGCACGTCACCCGCGTCGCGCAGAGCCGCTTCGCCGGACACCGGGTCTGGGCGATCATGCTGCGCCACCTCTACGTGATGCGCACCTCGTGGCCGCGCATTCTCGAAATGGCCTACTGGCCGACGGTGCAGATGCTGGTGTGGGGCTTCGCCAGCCAGTTCTTCCGCGAGCATTCGTCGTGGGTGGCGCAGGCGGGCGGCGTGCTGATCGGCGCGGTGCTGCTGTGGGAGGTGATGTTCCGCGCCAACCTCGGTTTCTCGCTGTCGTTCCTCGAGGAGATGTGGGCGCGCAACCTCGGCCAGCTCTACCTCACGCCGCTGCGCCCGCACGAGCACATCGCCGCGCTCACCGCGATGAGCCTGATCCGCACCACGATCGGCCTCACGCCGCCGTCGCTGCTCGCGATCGCGCTCTATTCGTTCAACATCTACGACCTCGGGCTGCCGCTGCTCGCGTTCTTCGCCAACCTGATGATCGCCGGGTGGTGCGTCGGCCTGTTCACCGCCGCGCTGGTGCTGCGCTTCGGCCTCGGCGCCGAAAGCCTCGCCTGGGTGCTGATCTTCGGCCTCGCGCCGATCTCGGGGATCTACTACCCGATCTCGGTGCTGCCCGAGTGGGTGCAGGCGATCGCCTACGCGCTGCCGCCCGCCTACGTGTTCGAGGGGATGCGCGCGGTGATGTTCGACCACGTCTTCCGCTGGGACCTGTTCGGTGCGGCGCTCGGCCTCAACGCGCTCTACTTCAGCGCGTTCGTGCTGTTCTTCCTGTGGATGGTGCGCGTCGCCCGCGAGAAGGGGCTGTTCCTCAACATGGGCGAATGACGCCCGCACGGGTCGCGGAGGGCCGCAGCCCTCCGCGCAATTTCAGCGCTGGTTGCGCGAGACCGCGGCTTCCTCGAACGTCGCCATGCCGGTGTGGCACGACACCGCGGCGCGCAGCAGATGCACCGCGAGCACCGCGCCGGTGCCCTCGCCGAGGCGCATCCCCATGTGCAGGATCGGGTCCTTGGCGAGCTTGCGGGTGAGGATGGTGTGGCCGACCTCGGCCGAGGCGTGGGCGATCTGGCAGTGGTCGAGCGCGCCGGGCTGGAAGGCTTCGAGGAACGCCGCCGAGGCGGAGCAGGGGAAGCCGTCGAGCAGCACCGGAACCCGCTGCAACCGGCCCGAAAGCGCCGCGCCCGCCATCGCCGCGAGCTCGCGGCCGCCCAGGCGGCGGGCGATCTCGACCGCGTCGGGGTTATCGGCGGTGTGCTTGGCGACGCCGTCGTTCACCACCTTGATCTTGCGTTCCATGATCGGGCCGACCGCGCCGGCGCCGTAGCCGGTCCACTGCTCGGCGGTGCCGCCGTAAAGCGCCATCACCATCGCCGAGGCGGGGGTGGTGTTGCCGATGCCCATCTCGCCCGGGCAGAACACGCTCATGCCGCGCTCCACCGCCGCCATGCCGACGTTGAACGCGGCGCAGAAGTCGTCCTCGTCCATCGCCGGGCGTTCGAGGAAGTCGTGGGTGAAGCTGTCGATCGCGATGTCGTAGGTCTTGTGCTCGGTGCCGGTGGAGCGGCAGAACGCGTTGATCGAGCCGCCGCCCTGGGCGAAGTTCTTCGACTGCTGCCAGGTCACCTCGACCGGGCAGGGCGAGACGCGGTGCTTCATGATGCCGTGGTTGCCGGCGAAGGTCGCGGCGGCGGGGCGGTCCATCACCGGCGGGTGACGGCCCTGCCACGCGGCGAGCCACGCGGTCAGCTCCTCGAGGCGGCCGAGCGCGCCCTTCGGCTTGATCAGATTGGACTCGCGCGCGATCGCGGCGGCGCGGGCGGCTTCGTCGGGCCCCGGCAGATTGCGCAGGATCTCGCGCAGGTGGTCGAGGGATTTGATCTGCGGTGCGTTGGTCATCTCAGGACACCGGTTCGTTGCGGGTGACGCGGGCTTCCTCGAAGGTGAGAAGCTCGGTGTGGACGGCGACCGCGGTGCGCAGGATGCCCGAGGCGAGCACCGCGCCGGTGGCTTCGCCCAGGCGCATGTCGAGGTGGAGGATCGGCTCGACGCCGAGCTTCGCCATCAGCTTGGCGTGGCCCGGCTCGGCCGAGGCGTGCGAGAAGCGGCAGTGGTCGAGCGCGTCGGGGCGCATCGCCGCGAGCACCGCGCCCGCCGCCGAGCAGAGGAAGCCGTCGATCAGCACCGGCACGCGGCGCATCCGCCCGGCGAGGATCACGCCGAGCATCGCCGCGAGCTCGCGCCCGCCGAGGCGGCGCAGGATTTCGAGCGGATCGGGGTCGTCGAGGGTGTGACGGTCGAGACCGAGCTGCACCACCGCGACCTTGCGCGCGAGATACTCGCCCGAAAGGCCGGAGCCCGCGCCGGTCCACTCCACCGCGCCGCCCTTATAGAGCGCCGCGAGGATCGCCGCCGCCGAAGCGGTGTTGCCGATGCCCATCTCGCCGGGGCAGAACACGCTCGCGTCCTCCGGCACCGCCGCGAGGCCGACGTTGATCGCGGCGACGAGTTCGGCCTCGGTCATCGCGGCGTCGAGGGTGAAGTCCTTGGTCGGGCGGTCGAGATCGAGGGAGTAGATCTCGTAGGGCACGTTCATCGCCGCGCACATCGCGTTGAGGCCCGCCTGGCCGGCGAGGTAGGCGTCGCGCATCTGCGCGGTGGTCTCCATGCCGTAGGCGGAAACGCCGAGGGCGGCGATGCCGTGGTTGGCGCAGAACACCGCGGCGCGCGGATTGGTCATCGTCGGCGGATGGCGGCCCTGCCAGGTCGAGAGCCATTCGGCGAATTCTTCCATGCGTCCGAGGGAGCCGGGCGGCTTGGTGAGATTCGCTTCGCGGTCGCGCGCAATCGCGGCTGCGGTTTCGTCGGGGCCGGGCATGGCCTCGACCATCGCGCGCACGTCGTCGAGCGATGAGACGATGAGGGCCTTCACCATCCTTCCGATTCTCCTTAGACTGCGGAAGCCCCGTCTATAGACGATCAGCGCAGGGAAATCACCACCCTTATGTCCCACAGTCCTTCTCCCGCCACGTCGAACCCCGCATCCGGCCTCGCCGCGTGGTTCGACGACCTCCTCTTCGCGATGATCTTCCTCACGCGGATTCCGCTGCCCGCTGGCAACGCGGCACGGTCGCATCCGCTCGCCACCGCGATGCGCACCTTTCCCGTCGCCGGCGCGACGATCGGCGGCATCGGCGGGCTCGCCTTCGCCCTCGCGGCGTTCCTCGGCGCGCCGCACGCGCTCGCCGGCGCGCTCGCCATCGCCACCACCGTGGCGGTCACCGGCGCGCTGCACGAGGACGGCTTCGCCGACGTCGCCGACGGCTTCGGCGGCGGCTACGAGCGCGAACGCAAAATGGAAATCATGCACGACTCGCTGCTCGGCACCTACGGCGCCACCGCCCTGGTGCTCAGCCTGCTGATCCGCGTCGTCGCCGTCGGCACCCTCGCGCCGCTCGACGCGCTCTGCGCGATGATCGCCTCGGGCGCGCTCGGCCGCGCGATGATCCCGGTGTCGATGACCCTCAACTTCTCCGCCCGCTCCGACGGCGTCGCCGCCTCCTCGGGCTATCCCACCGAGGGCTCGACCTGGACCGCGGTGCTGCTCGGACTGCTGATCGCGCTCGTCGCACTCGGGCCGGGGCAGGGGTTCCTCGCCTTCTTCGTCGCGGTCGCTGGCGTCGCCGGGCTCGCGGCGCTGGCCAAACGCCACATCGGCGGCTATACCGGCGACGTTCTCGGATGCGGCGCGCAAACCGTCGACATCCTTGTCCTGGTTCTGGTGGCGATGCTGCGCGCGCCGGTGTGATGCGATGGCAAGAGGTCTCGCGGTGAAACTCAACGGGGTCAAGACCCGCTGGTGGTGGGTGCGGCACGCACCGGTGCCGGTGGCCGGACGGATCGTCTACGGCCGCCACGACGTCGCCTGCGACTGTTCCAACGCCGCGGTGTTCGCCGCCCAGGCGTGCCGCCTGCCGGAAAACGCGGTGGTGCTCACCAGCGGCCTCTCCCGCGCGCGCCTCACCCTCGAAGCCCTCGGCGCGGGCGGCTACCGCTACGACGCCGCCGCCGTGCTCACCGAGCCCGCCTTCGAGGAACGCTACTTCGGCGATTGGGAAGGCCTCACCTGGGACGAGATCGAGGCCGCCGAGCCCGGCGCGCCCCAGGCGTTCTGGGACGATCCCTACAACTACCGCCCGGCGGGCGGCGGCGAGAACGCCTTCGACCACGCGATCCGCGTCGCCGAGGCGGTGGCGCGGATCAGCGAGGCCTACCGCGGCCGCGACATCGTCGCGGTGGCGCACGCGGGCAGCATCCGCGCGCAGCTCACCAACGTCCTCAACCTGCCGCACCAGGACGCCCAGCGCCTCGACATCGACTTCGTCTCGATCACCCGCATCGACCACTACCACGACGATCTGGAAGGCATCGCCCGCGTCGGCGCGGTGAACCTGCTGAATGCTTGAAACCCGCCCCCTGCCGCCCCTCACCCTGATCCTCGGCGGCGCCCGCTCGGGCAAGAGCACGCTCGCCGAAACCTGGGTCGCGGCGGAAGCGGCGCGGCGCGGCGTGCGCGCGCTCTACCTCGCCACCGGGCGCGCGTGGGACGCCGAAATGCGCGAGCGCATCGACATCCACAAGGCGCGGCGCGGCGAACTCTGGGAAACCGTCGAGGAACCGCTCGCGGTCGCGGCCCTGCTGCCGACCCTCGAAGCCGGACGCCCGATCCTCCTCGACTGCCTCACCCTCTGGCTCACCAACCAGATGCTCGAAGACCGCGACCCCGCCGCCGAGGCGGAGGCGCTGGTCGCCGCCCTCGCCGCCGCGCCCGGGCCGGTGGTCTGCGTCTCCAACGAGGTCGGCCTCGGCCTGGTGCCGGAAACCCCGCTCGGCCGCGCCTTCCGCGACGAACAGGGCCGCCTCAACCAGCGCGTCGCCGCCGCGGCGCAGCGCGTGGTGTTCACCGCCGCCGGTCTCCCCCTGGTGCTGAAGGACGACGCATGAGCGACGACGACCTCAACCGCCGCCACACCGAAAAGATGAAGGCGCGCAAGGCCGCCCGCGACCGGATGATGGCGGGCAAGACCGTCGAGAAAGGCCTCGTGATCGTCCATACCGGGCCGGGCAAGGGCAAGACCACCGCCGCGATCGGCATGGCGCTGCGCATCGTCGGCCACGGCGGCCGCGTCGGCGTCATCCAGTTCATCAAGGGCTCCGGCAACTGGGATACCGCCGAACGCCGCGCCCTCGAATCCTTCGGCGAACAGGTCGAATTCCGCATCATGGGCGAAGGCTTCACCTGGGAAACCCAGGACCGCAGCCGCGACGTCGCCGCGTGCCGGGCCGCCTGGGACCTCGCCAAATCGTGGATCGCCGAGGGCGACTTCGACATGGTCGTCCTCGACGAACTCAACATCGCCCTGCGCTACGACTACATCGCCGTCGCCGACGTCCTCGACACCCTCGCCGCGAAGCCCGACGACCTCCACGTCGTCGTCACCGGCCGCAACGCACCCGAGGCGCTGATCGAAGCCGCCGACCTCGTCACCGAAATGACCATGGTCAAACACCCCTTCCGCGCGGGCGTCAAAGCGCAGGCTGGGGTGGAGTTCTAAAAGCAGGAAGATTGCGGAGGGACTCGGTCCCTCCGCACCTCCCGTTCGTTGGGTTTTTGCGCGAAGCGCGATAACGCCTTCACGCGGCGTGACGGTCGATTGCGCTGACGCGCGAACACCAAAACGTCCGGGGGGCGCGGGGGGACCGAGTCCCCCCGGAAGGCTTTACCTCGGAGAAAGGACGCACGGCGAAATGACCGCGATCATGTTTCAGGGCACCGGGTCGGATGTCGGCAAGTCGATGCTGGTGGCCGGGTTGTGCCGGGCGCTGGTGCGGCGGGGGATGACGGTTCGTCCGTTCAAGCCGCAGAACATGTCGAACAACGCGGCGGTGACGGCGGACGGCGGCGAGATCGGCCGCGCCCAGGCGTTGCAGGCGCGCGCGTGCGGCGTGCCGCCCTCGGTCGACATGAACCCGGTACTGTTGAAGCCGCAGACCGACATCGGCGCGCAGGTGGTGGTGCGCGGCAAGATGCAGGGTTCGGCGAGCGCCAAGGACTTCTTCGCCACCAAGGCGAAGCTGATGCCCGATGTGCTCGCGGCGTTCCGCAAGCTCGAAAGCGAGTGCGACATCGTTCTGATCGAGGGCGCGGGCAGCGCGGCGGAAGTGAACCTGCGCGAGAACGACATCGCCAACATGGGCTTCGCCGAGGCGGCGGACGTGCCGGTGGTGCTGATCGGCGACATCGACCGCGGCGGCGTGATCGCCTCGATCGTCGGCACCCACGTGCTGATCCGCGAAAGCGAGCGGGCGCGCACGATCGGGTATCTGATCAACAAGTTCCGCGGCGACGTTTCGCTGTTCACGCCCGCCACCGCGACGATCAAGGACAGGACCGGCCTCGACTGCCTCGGCGTGGTGCCGTGGTTCACCGACGCCGCGAAACTCCCCGCCGAGGACGCGATGACGCTCGAAAACCGCGACTTCTCGCGCAAGGGCGGGCGCGTCGTCGTCGCGGTGCCGAGGATCTCGCGGATCGCCAATTTCGACGACCTCGACCCGCTCGCCGCCGAGCCCGACGTCGACGTGATCTTCGTCTCCCCCGGCGAGCCGATCCCCACCGACACCACCGTGGTCATCCTCCCCGGCTCGAAGGCGACGCGCGCCGATCTCGACGTCATCCGCACCGAGGGCTGGGACATCGACATCGCCGCGCACGTGCGGCGCGGCGGCTTCCTCGTCGGCCTCTGCGCCGGATTCCAGAGCCTCGGCAAGACGGTCTCGGACCCCGACGGCATCGAGGGCCCGCCCGGCGACACCCCCGGCCTCGGCTACCTCGACCTCGCCACCTCGATGCGCGGCAAGAAGGTGCTCGAAGAGGTCTCGGGCTTCGACAACTGGTCGCAAAGCCCGATCTCCGGCTACGAAATGCACGTCGGCGAAACCTCCGGCCCCGGCCTCGATACCCCGTGGGTCACGCTCGGCAACACCCCGGCGGGCGCGATCGACGCGAGCGGCCGGGTGATGGGCTGCTACATCCACGGCATCTTCGCCTCCGACGGCTTCCGCAAGGCGTTCCTCGCCCACGTCGGCAACCCCGACCGCGCCACCATCGCCTACGACGAAATGGTCGAAGCCACCCTCGACGCCCTCGCCGACCACCTCGAAGCCCACGTCGACATCGACGCCCTGCTCAAGGCGGCCCGGTAAAGCAAGACCGGGCTCCGCCGCGCCTTGAACCCGAGGCGCGATCCCCCACGTGTGGCGGGTCTTGCAGAGGAGTTGGTTTTGACCGAGACGACCCTGATCGTATGCACCACCTGCCGCCGCGCCGCCGGCGGTCCCCCCGCGACCCGCGCGCCCTGGCCCGGCACCGACATGCTCGAAGCGCTCGAAAGCCGCGAACTGCCCGAAGGCGTCGTCACACTGCGCCCGGTGCAGTGCCTGTGCGCCTGCGCCAAGGGCTGCACCGTCGCCCTGAGCGGCGGCCCGGAACGCTGGACCTACGTCTACGGCGGCCTCGACCCCGCCAAACACCCCGACGACATCCTCAAGGCCGCCGCCATCTACGCCGAAACCGCCGACGGCATCATCCCCTGGGCCGACGCCCCCACCGAAATCCGCACCCGCGCCGTCGCCCGCATCCCGCCGCAGGCGTGAGGCGTATAAGTCCAGGCGAGGGCTCCGCCCTCGACCCGCTGGGGCCTTGGGCCCCAGACCCCATTCGCTTCCAAAGACAAAGGGCCCTCGTTCGAGGGCCCTTTGTCTTTGGAAATGTCCGGGAGGTTCGGAGGGTCCGCGACCCTCCGACGGGGTCCAGGGGCGGAGCCCCTGCCTGGCGTTATATCCCCCACGCCAGCAGCAGGGCGGCGACGGCGGCGAGGCCGTTGAGGACGCAGGCGGCGGCGTAGAGTTTGAGGGACTGGCGGATGTGGGCGGGGGTGGCGTCGGCGGTGCCTTCGCCGATCCACGGCGCCTCGACGACTTCGCCGGGGTAGATGCGCGGGCCGAGGAGCTTGAGGCCGAGGGCGCCCGCGATCGCGGATTCCGGCCACCCGGCGTTGGGCGAGTGGTGGACGCGGGCGTCGCGCAGCATCACCCAGGCGGCCTTGTGGCCGTCGGCGAAGCGGGCGAGGCCGGCGGCGGCGGCGATCAGCCACCCGGCGAGGCGCGCGGGGACGTAGTTCATCAGGTCGTCGAAGCGCGCCGAGGCCCAGCCGAAGTCGACGTACTTTTCGGTCTTGTGGCCGACCATCGAATCGAGGGTATTGACCGCCTTGAACGCGAGCATCCCCGGCAGGCCGAGCACGGCGTACCAGAAGATCGGCGAGACCACGCCGTCGGCGAAGCTCTCGGCGCAGGATTCGACGGCGGCGCGGCAGACGCCCGCCTCGTCGAGGGTTTCCGGGTCGCGCCCGACGATCATCCCGACCGCCTTGCGCCCGGCGGCGAGGCCGTTGGTTTCGAGCGCGCGGGCGACGGCGCGGACGTGGAGATAGAGGCTCTGCTGCGCGATCAGGACGTAGACCGCGACCGCCTCGATGATCCAGCCGTAAGCGACGTGCGCGGCGAGCGCGGTGATCGCGAGGCCGATGGCGAAGGTGCCCGAGACCATCACCGCGAGCAGCAGCACGCCGAGGACGCGGCGCATCCGGCGCGAGCGTTCGGGGGTGTTCCAGGCGCCGTCGAGAACGGCGATGGCACGGCCGATCAGCGCCACCGGGTGCGGCACGGCGCGATAGAGGGCGTAGGGATCGCCGATCACGGCATCGAGGACGAGCGCCGCGAGCAGCACCCAGGCGGGAGAGGCATGGATCATCATGGCGCGCATGATCGGGGCGCGCACCGCCCCGCGTCAACGGCTTTCGGGAGCCGCGACGCGGGCGGCGGGCCGGTTCATTCCGCGGCGAGCGGGATCGAACCGAACCGGCCAAGATGGTGGCGGCGCGACCAGATCACCCCGACGCCGACGAGCGCGGCGCAGGCGGCGACGGCGAAGGTCGCGCTCTCGCCGAAGCGCGCGGCGATCGAGGGCGCGGCGTAGGGGGCGACGACACCCGCGAACCAGCGCACGAAGTTGTAGGCGGCGGAAGCGACGGCGCGCGGTTCGCCCGAGACCTCCATTGCCATTTCGGTGAACACGGTGTTGTTGACGCCCATCACCGCGCCCGAGGCGATCACCGCGGCGATGGTGAGTTCCGGGATGCCGAACGCCATCGCGCCGAGCAGCGCGGCCATCGCGGTGAGGCCCCAGGCGATCAGCTTGTCGCCGGCGAAGCGCTGCTGGAACCACGGCGCGACCAGCACCGAGAACACCGCGAGCGCGACGCCCCAGCCGAAGAAGATCAGGCCGATCGCCTTCGGCGAC
>QKGW01000535.1 GCA_003250275.1 Alphaproteobacteria bacterium | reverse complement strand
GATCAGGGATCGCTCCTGCACGCCGATATCGCCCTTCGGGTCGATCAGCGCCGCGTCGCAGCCCGCAAGCAGGGGCGCGAGCGCGCCCAAGAGGCCCCAGGCAAGGCTTGAGTGTTTCGTCGTCATCGGTCTCGATCGTCTCGCCGCGCACCGGCGGCAGTCCGTCAACCCTCTGAACGGGGCATCGATTCGATGATGGCGTGCGGAACGCCCGGATGCGGCGGCGCAAAGGCGCGGCGGGGTTGACCAGTCTCAGATGGGGCCGCGATCCCGCGCGAAAACCCGCGCGGGCGAAATTTTTGGAATTATCGCAAACTGCGCGGCCTTCCGCCGGGCGTTTGGCCGGCCACGCCTTGAGCGCGGTCGCGGCGACGCGGCGGAGATCGTCGATCGACGCGCCGGTCGAGGCCTGGATCGCCATCCCCTGCACGATCGTGGTGAGGTAGCGCATCAGGTCCTCGGGGTCGGCGTCGGGCGGCAGTTCGCCCTCGGCCTTGGCGCGCTCGATGCGGCCGCGCATCGCGGTTTCGTATTCGGTCTTGATCTTGTCGATCTCCTCGCGCACCGGACCCTCGGTCTCGGAGCACGCGGCCATACCCTTGACCGCGAGGCAGCCGACCGGGTGCGACGGATCGGTCATCATCTGCGCCGCACCCATCAGCAGGCGCACGGCGATCTCGTAGGCCGAGGGCGCCGCGAGCGCGTGGCGGATGTAGGAAATCTTCTCGGTGACGTAGCGGTCGAGCGCCTTGCGGAACAGCTCTTCCTTGTTGCCGAAGGTGCCGTAGAGGCTCGGGCGGTTGATTCCCATCGCCTCGGTCAGATCGGTCAAAGACGCGCCGTCGAAGCCTTTACGCCAAAACACTTCCAAGGCCGCGTCCAGGGCCTTCTCGGCACAGAACGCGCGCGGACGGCCGACAGGCATTTTTCGTCCCTCCCTTGACTTTTGTATCTTTCGGTAAAAATAAGTCGTTGACAGCCGCGTGTCCAGAGCCATATTTGTACCGTTCGGTATGAAATGGTGGAGGCTCGGATGCGCTTCAGAACCCTACTCCTCACTCTCGCCTCTCTGTCGATGCTCGGCGCGCTCGCCGCCGCCGCCGTCGAGTTTTCCGGCCGCACCGCCAGCGCCGCCGACGCCGCGCCCGCGGAGCCGCCGGCGGTGCCGGTTTCGGTCGCCACCGTCGAACGCCGCGACGTGATCCGCTGGGAGGAATTCTCCGGGCGGCTCGAAGCGGTGGACCGCGTCGACGTGCGCGCCCGGGTCGACGCCCAGGTCGAGGCGATCCACTTCCGCGAGGGCGGCCTCGTCGCCAAGGGCGACCTCCTGATCTCGCTCGACAAGGCGCCGTTCAAGGCCGCGGTCGCGCGCGCCGAGGCCGAGGTCGCGCGCGGCACGGCGCGCCTGGTGTTCACCAACCGCGAACTCGCCCGCGCGCAGAAGCTCGCCCAGACCGGCAACATCCCGCTGCGCGAGGTCGACACCCGCGCCAACGCCCAGCGCGAGGCCGACGCCGAGCTGCGCGCCGCCAAGGCCGCGCTCGATACCGCCCGCCTCGACCTCTCCTACACCGACGTGCGCGCCCCGGTGGCGGGCCGCGTCGGCCGCGCGCTCGTCACCCCCGGCAACCTCGTCGCCGCCGGGGCCGACGCGCCGGTGCTCACCACCCTGGTTTCGGTGAGCCCGATCTACGCCCGCTTCGACGCCGGCGAGACCGCGGTGATGACCGCGCTCGCGCAGGTGCGCGGCGGCGGCGCGCAGGCGCTCGCGCGCATTCCGGTGGAGATGACCACCGCGGGCAACGACGCGCCGCTCAGGGGCCACGTGCAGATGGTCGACAACCGCGTCGACACCGCGAGCGGCACCATCGGCGTGCGCGCGGTGTTCGACAACGCCGACGGCCTCCTCATCCCCGGCCAGTTCGCCAAGCTCCGCCTCGGCCAGGCCGCGGCGCACCCGGAACTGCTGGTGAGCGAGCGCGCGGTCGGCACCGACCAGGACAAGAAGTTCGTCTTCGTCGTCGGCGACGACGGCCGCGCCGAATACCGCGCCGTCACCCTCGGCCCGGTGGTCGACGGCGGACGCATCGTCCGCACCGGCCTCGCGGAAGGCGAGAAGGTGATCGTCAACGGCCTCCAGCGGGTGCGCCCAGGCGCGCGCGTTGCGCCCGAGGCGGTGGCGATGCTGCCCCGCGCCGTCGCCCAGCGTTAAGGAAAGCGTTTCATGAATCTCTCGCGGTTCTTCATCGACCGCCCGGTGTTCGCGGGCGTGCTGTCGATCCTGATCTTCGTCGCGGGTCTGCTGTCGCTGCGCGCGCTGCCGATCTCGGAATACCCCGAGGTGGTGCCGCCGACGGTGGTGGTGCGCGCCCAGTATCCGGGCGCGAGCCCGCGCGTGATCGCCGAGACGGTAGCGACGCCGATCGAGGAATCGGTCAACGGCGTCGAGGACATGCTCTACATGGGCAGCCAGGCGACCACCGACGGCACGATGACGCTCACCGTCACCTTCCGCCTCGGCACCGACCCGGACAAGGCGCAGCAACTGGTGCAGAACCGCGTCAGCCAGGCCGAGCCGCGCCTGCCCGAGGAGGTGCGGCGTCTCGGCGTCACCACGATCAAGTCGTCGCCCGACCTCACCATGGTGGTGCACCTGCTTTCGCCCGACGGGCGCTACGACATGGCGTACCTGCGCAACTACGGCCTCCTCAACGTCAAGGACCGCCTCGCGCGGATCGAGGGCGTCGGGCAGGTGCAGCTCTACGGCGCGGGCGACTACGCGATGCGCGTCTGGCTCGATCCGCAGAAGGTCGCCGAGCGCGGCCTCTCGGCGGGCGACGTGGTCGCGGCGATCCGCGCCCAGAACATCCAGGCGGCGGCGGGCGTGGTCGGCGCGTCGCCGGGCTTGCCGGGGGTGGATTTGCAGCTTTCGGTCAACGCCCAGGGGCGTTTGGAAACCCCCGAGCAGTTCGCCGACATCATCGTCAAGACCGACGCCGACGGTGCGGTGACGCGCCTCGGCGACCTCGGCCGCATCGAGATGGGTGCGGCGGACTACGCCCTGCGCTCGCTCCTCGACAATAGCCCGGCGGTGGCGATTCCGATCTCCCAGGCGCCCGGCTCCAACGCCATCGCGATTTCCGACGCGGTGCGCGCGACGATGGCCGAAATCAAGCAGACGATGCCGCCCGGCGTCGACTACGCGATCGTCTACGACCCGACCCAGTTCGTCCGCGCCTCGATCGAATCGGTGGTCCACACCCTTTTGGAAGCGATCGCGCTGGTGGTGCTGGTGGTGATCCTGTTCCTCCAGACCTGGCGCGCCTCGATCATCCCGCTGCTCGCGGTGCCGGTGTCGGTGGTCGGCACCTTCGCGGCGATGCACATGCTCGGGGTTTCGATCAACGCGCTGTCGCTGTTCGGGTTGGTGCTCGCGATCGGCATCGTCGTCGACGACGCGATCGTGGTGGTCGAGAACGTCGAGCGCAACATCGCCGCCGGGCTCTCGCCCAAGCAGGCGACCTATCAGGCGATGCGCGAGGTCTCCGGCCCGATCGTCGCGATTGCCCTGGTGCTGGTCGCGGTGTTCGTGCCGCTCGCGTTCATCTCCGGCCTCACCGGGCAGTTCTACAAGCAGTTCGCGCTGACCATCGCGTTCTCCACGGTGGTCTCGGCGATCAACTCGCTCACCCTCTCCCCGGCGCTCGCGGCGATGCTGCTGAAGGGCCACGACGCGCCCAAGGACCGTCTCACCCGCGCCATGGATTTCTCCCTCGGCTGGCTGTTCCGCGGCTTCAACCGGATGTTCGGCAAGGGCGCGGACGCCTACGGCACCGCGCTCGGCGGCGCGATCAAGCGCAAGTCGGTGATGATGGGGCTCTACCTCGCCCTCGTCGGCGTCGCCTACGGGTTGTTCCAGGCGGTGCCGGGCGGCTTCGTCCCGACCCAGGACAAGCAGTACCTGATCGGCTTCGCGCAGCTGCCCGACGCGGCGACGCTGGACCGCTCGGAAGAGGTGATCCGCGCGATGAGCGAGATCGCGATGAACGAGCCCGGCGTCGAGCACGCGATCGCCTTCCCCGGCCTCTCGATCAACGGCTTCACCAACGCCACCAACTCGGGGATCGTGTTCGCGAGCCTCAAGGACTTCGACCAGCGCAAGTCGCCCGACCTCTCCGCCGGGGCAATCGCGATGCGGCTGAACCGGCAATACGCCGGGCTCAAGGACGCCTTCGTGGTGATGTTCCCGCCGCCCCCGGTGATGGGCCTCGGCACCACCGGCGGCTTCAAGCTCGAAATCGAGGACCGCGCCTCGCGCGGCTACCGCGAGCTCGACGGCGTGGTCAAGGCGTTCCTCGCCAAGGCGGCCGAGGCGCCCGAATTGGCGAACCTGTTCACCTCGTATCAGGTCAACGTGCCGCAGCTCTTCGCCGACGTCGACCGCACCAAGGCGCGCCAGCTCGGCGTCGCGGTGACCGACGTGTTCGACACCCTGCAGATCTACCTCGGCAGTCTCTACGTCAACGACTTCAACGCCTTCGGCCGCACCTACTCGGTGCGGGTGCAGGCCGACGCGCCGTTCCGCGCGCGCGCCGAGGACATCGGCAAGCTCAAAGTGCGGAGCGCCTCGGGGGCGATGGTGCCGCTCGCCGCGCTGCTCACCGTGGACAGCGCCGCCGGGCCGGAACGCGCGATGCGCTACAACGGCTTCCTCTCCGCCGACATCTCGGGCGGCCCCGCGCCGGGCTACTCCTCGGGGCAGGCGCAGGCGGCGGTCGAACGGATCGCGGCGGAGACCTTGCCGCCCGGCTTCGCCTTCGAGTGGACCGACCTCACCTACCAGCAGATCATCGCCGGCAACACCTCGACCCTGGTGTTCGCGCTCGCGATCCTGCTGGTGTTCCTGGTGCTCGCGGCG
>QKGW01000294.1 GCA_003250275.1 Alphaproteobacteria bacterium | reverse complement strand
CTTGGAGAGCGACTTCAGGAACGCCCCCAGCCCCTGCTTGAGCACGTGGCCCTGGAACGCGCCGGTATCGAACACCACGCGCGGCGCGGCCCACGCGCCCGAGAGCTTGATGCCGAGCGGCGGCGCTTCCTTGAGGTTGTCGAGGGTGAAGCGCAGGTCGGTGGCGAGGGTCTGCGCGGCGAGGTCGGCGCTGCCGGTGGCGGTGGCAACGCCCGAGGGCGCGTTCATCTGGAGATCGTCGGAGCGCAGCACGCCCTTCTCCACGGCGAAGGTGCCGGTGAGGGTGTCGAAGGCGGTGCGGCCGCGGCTGCCCGCCTCGATCGCCGCAAACACGTCCTGGATCGTGCGGACGCGGTTGAGGCGGTCGTTGACCGCGCCGAGATTGGCCCCGGCGAACGAGCCCTGCACCACCGAGAGCCGGCCCTTGCCGTCGAGCGCGCGCAGCAGCGCGTCGCGGTCGTTGCCCGCCGCCGCGCCCTCGGCCTCGAAGGTGATCCGTCCGGCGAGCGGGGCGTTGCCATCGAACAGCGGGCTGGTCGAGGCGAGGGTGACGTCGGCGGCGTCGAGCTTGCCGTCGAGGCGCGCGACCGCGCCGGTGAGATCGGCGCGTCCGTTCGCCTTGACCGCGCCGCCGAGGATGCGCGCGGCGGCGTTGTCGAGGGTGAGGACGCCCTGGTTGAGGTGGAGCGAGCGCGGCGTCGACCGCCTCGGCGCGCAGCTTCGGCGTCTGCACCGCGCCGAACTTCGCGGAGAGTTCGCCGTCGAAATCGCGCAGCGCCGCCCACGCGGGCGCGGGCGCGGACCCGGTCGCCGCCGGAACGAACCCGGTCGCGGTGGCGACGCGGCGCGGCGCGGCGGTCGCAGCAAACGAAGGCCACGGCAGCACGTTGCCCGAGACCTTGACGGTGGCGTAGGGGCGCGGGCCGTCGGTCTTGACCTCGGCGCTGCCGTCGATCGCGATGTCGCCCGCCTTGACGCTCACCGCGGGGAGAGCGTAGCCGGTGTCGCGCGCGACGATCGGCGCACGGATCTCGACGCGCCCCTTGCGCGCGAGGTCGGCGGGCAGGTCGGCGCCGAGCACCTGGGCGAGCGCGCCGAGGGTCGGCGCGTCGATGCGCGCGTCGCCGTCGGCGGCGGGGCGGCCCTTCACCCCGTCGAAGCGCCCGGAAAGGCTGGCGGCGACCTCGCCGACGCGGGTCGAGGCGTCGAGCTTGAGGTCGGCGAGCGGGCCGTCCGCGGCGAGGCTGGCGGTGAGCGCGCGCCAGTCGAGGGTGAACGCGGGCGCGTCGAACGGCAGCAGCGCGAGCAGGCGGTCGGCGCGCGGCGTGGTGACGTCGGCCTTTACCCCTTCGAAGCGCGGCGCGCCCTCGCCCTGGGTGCGCACCCGGCCGCTCGCGCGGACGTGGCCCGCCCCGCCGAGGTCGGCGGAGAGCGCCGCGACGTCGAGCACGCCGGACTGCCAGCGGCCCTTAGCGGAAACCCGGTCGAACGCCTGGCCGCCGAGGGTGAGCCGCCCCACCGACATATCGACGTTGGCGTCGAAACCGGCCCACACCGGCGCGGGCGCGGGCATCTCCTGCTGCACCGCCGCGGGGCTCGCGGCGGGCTTCGCCGGAACCGCGACCGGGCGGTAGGCGTCGGCGTTGAACTGGTCGACCGCGAGTGACAGGCCGAACGCCGGACGTGCCGACCAGCGCAGGTCGAGCGCACCCTTGGCGCGGCTGGCGTCGAGCGCGATGTCGATGCCGCGCACGCGCAGGAGGGCGTCGCGCCCGCCGCTGATCTGCGCCGAGATCCCGGCGCGGCGGAGGCGGTCGGAAGGCACCGCGGAAACGTCGACACCGAGCCAGTCGAGGGTGCCGCGCAGGTTGGCGGCGCTCGCCTGCGCGGTGAGGTCGAGGTTGCGCATCGCCTGACCGCCGCCGACGAAGCCGAACAGCCGCACCTGCGCCGCACCCGGCAACTCGGCGGAAACCTGATTGAGCACGAGGTCGCCGCGGCTCAGTTCGCCCTCGGCGACGAGCGACTGGGCGGGCTGGCCGTGCCAGATCACCGTGTCGGCGGCGAGGGAGAAGGCGACGTCAAGATCCTGCGGCAGCGGCGGAACCACGACGGCGGGCGCGGGTTCCTGCGCCTGGGCGGCGGAAACCAGACCGAGGCCGGGCGCGGCGGAGGTGCGCGCCTCGGCCCAGGCGTCGAGATCGAGATGCTGCGCCTTGAGCCCGAGGGAGACGCGCGGGCGCGGCGTATCGAGGGTCCACGACACGCGCGCGGTGGCGGCGGACGGCCCGAGGCGCGCCTGCCCCTCGGTGAAGTCGCCGGAGTTGTCGGCAAGGCGGAGCTGGCCGCCGAGCGCGAACGGACGTCCCTTGAGCGCAGCGGGAACGGCGATCCCCCATTCGGACGCCGCCGCGGCGGTATCCGGCGCGGCGAGATCGAGCGCGGCTTTAAGCACCGGCCCGGCGTCGGTGTCGCGCAGCAGCAGACCATCGAGCTTGGCGGTGAGCGCGCCGACCTTCGCGCCGATGCGCACCGGCACCGCGCGTCCGGCCTGAATCCGCCCGACGTCGCCGTCGAAGGTCACCGCGCGCCCGCCGATGGTGGCGGTGCCGTTCCCCTGGAACGGGCCGTCGGCGGTCTGCGCCGCGACGTCGAGGGCGATCTCGGTGGCGTCGAGGCTCTTACCGCCGTTGGCGTCGCGGTAGTCGATGCGGCCATCGTGCACGATCAGGCGATGGAAGCCGAGGTTCGCGCCCTCGGTCTCCCCGGTATCGGCGTAGGCGCTGGCGATCAGCCCGCCGCTTTTGACGCCGACGCGGCCGGGAAGCTGCCCGGGCGGCACGAAGTTCCAGTTGGCGCGCCCGGCGCGGCGTTCGAGGAGAACGTGCGGGCGTTCGAGTTCGATGGTGCGGGCGACGATCTCGCCGCGCAACAGGTCGAGCGGCGACACCGTGGCGGAAACCGTCTCCACCTCGACCATCCACGGCTCGGGGCTGTCGTCCCAATTGGCGAGGCGCACGGTTCCGGCGGTGATGCGCGGCGTCGGCAGCAGCGAGAAGCCGAGGTCGCCCGCGATCTCGAACTGGCGTCCGGTGCGGTTCTCGACGGCGCGCGAGACCTCGCGCTTGATCGCCGCTTCGTCGACCAGCACCATCGGCAGCACCACCGCGAGGGCGGCGGCCCCAACAAGGGCAATCAGCCCGTATCGCAACGACTTCCGCATCGGGACCCCTGAGAGCATGGAAGGCGGCCTCGGACGACCGCTAGAAGAATTTGCAAACGCCGGGAGCATAGCGCAAGGCATCGGCGGAGGCGACCGCTCTTGGGCCGAAGGCCGGATGCCGGGGGGACCGGCATCCGGCGAAGCGTCGCACGTTGGGGGGAATCGACGCTTCGGCGCCGCGCGAGGGGGGCTTGGCTGGGGGGCCCAGTTGCCGCCGCCTAGGGGGAAACGGCGGCCCGCGCGGAACTTCCGGACGCCGGTTGCCCGGCGCCCGTACGGATCAGAACAGCGTCAGCAGAGTGAAGGTGCCGCCGATCATCACGCCGGAGAGCACCAGCCAGACGATGCAGTAGCCCATGATGTCGCGTGCCGAGAGGCCGGCGACGCCGAGCAGCGGCAGCGCCCAGAACGGCTGGATCTGGTTGGTCCATCCATCGCCCCAGGCGAACGCCATCACCGTCTGCGGCAGATCGGCGCCGATCGCCCGCGCGGCCTCGATCATGATCGGGCCCTGGATCGCCCACTGCCCGCCGCCCGAGGGAATGGCGATGTTCACCAGACCGGCGGAGAGGAACGTCATGATCGGGAAGGTCGCCGGGGTCGAGATTTCGGTGAACCAGTGCGAGATGATCGCCACCAGACCGGACGACCCCATCATCCCCGCGATGCCCGCGTAGAGCGGGAACTGCAGCAGGATGCCGCGGCACGCGACCACCGCGTCCTTGATCGCCGCGAGGAATTCCGCCGGGTTGCGGTGGAGGACCAGCGAGAGGAACAGGAAGATCAGGATCACGAGGTTGAGGTTGAGGTTGAAGCTGAAGGTGGCGAAGTTGTTGATCAGGTACGCACCCGGCATGATCGCCAGCGCCAGGTTGACCCAGCGGCGGTGCTCGATGCGCTCGGAGAACGGCATCTCAGAGATCGGCTTGGCCGTCACCGCCTGCGGCTTTTCCTCGACATGGAATTCGACGACCTCGTTCTTGTGCACCGAAAGCGTGCCGTAGAGCATCACCAGCGCGAACATCATCGCGACCGAGAGACCGAGGTTCCACGAGGAGTAGAGGGTTTCGGTCACCGGGATGAGGTGGCCGATGGTCTTTTCCATGAAGTTGCCCGGCGTCGCCACCACCAGCGGGATCGAGGACGACGGACCGCGGATGATCTCGCCGCCGTAGGCCGCGGCGACCACCAGCGGGAAGTGCAGGCCCGGCACCTTGCGGCCCATTTCCTTGGCGAGAATCGCGCCGATGACGAGGCCGAACGCCCAGGAGAAATAGCAGCCGATGAACGACACCAGGGCGGTGAGCATCAGCGCCTGACGCGGAGTCTTGGGCAGGTCGGTGATGCGGTCGAGCACCCGCTTGACCACCGGCGAAAGCGCGAGCGTGTAGCCGGTGAGAAGGACCAGCGCCATCTGCATGGCGAAGGTGAACAGTTTCGAAAAGCCCTTGCCCCAGTAGTCGATCATCTGCATCGGCGTCTGCGATGCGAGGAACACGCCGAGGGCAAAGGTAATAAAGGTGAGACCGATCGCCAGAATGAGTGCGTCCGGCAGATATTTCTGCACAATGCGCACCGTTATATTGGTAATGGCTTGCATTCCATTCTCCCCGAAAACAGGTTTATTTTTTACACTTGCTTAGCTCCGTTTGCGCAGGCCCTGACCTGCGGCAACCCCACTTCTACCGGCCGCTCCCCGAAGGCCGGGGAGCGGCGTCCTTGGGCTCAAAGGCCCTTCATCGCAAGTTGCATGGTTTGGCCGAGGGCGGCGGGCGAGTCCGCCACGTAGAGGCCGCAGGAGCGCATGAACTCCATCTTTTCCTTCGCGGTGCGGTCGCCGCCGGCGATGATCGCGCCGGCATGACCCATGCGGCGGCCGGGCGGCGCCGCAGCGCCCGCGACGAACCCGACGAGCGGCTTCTTGCAGCCGCTGTCCTGGTAGAACTTCGCCGCTTCCTCTTCCGCCGAACCGCCGATCTCGCCGATCATGATCATCGCTTCCGTCTCCGGATCGCCGATGAACATCTCCAGCGCCTCGATGAAGTTCGTCCCGTTCACCGGGTCGCCGCCGATCCCG
>QKGW01000155.1 GCA_003250275.1 Alphaproteobacteria bacterium | reverse complement strand
GCGGGGTTGTGCTTCCCCGGCATGTTCGTGATCGCGGAGAGCTGGCTCAACGCCAAGGCGACCAACACCTCGCGCGCCGGGCTGCTGGCGATCTACTTCGTCGCCACCACCTCGGGCAACGCCGCGGGGCCGTACCTCGCCGGTCTGCCCGATGCCGACGGCACCCGCCTGTTCGGCGTCGCCTCGATCCTGATTTCGCTGTGCCTGGTACCGCTCCTGATCTCGCGCAACCCCGCGCCCGACATCCTCGAAGCCGAGCGGATGCCGATCCGCAAATTCCTCCGGATCACCCCGATGGCGGTAGTCGGCGTGCTGCTCTCGGGCGCGATCGCCTCGACCTTCCAGGTCGCGATGCCGCTCTACGGCCTGCGCATCGGCCTCGACGCGGCGGCGGCGACGCAGCTTCTGGTGATTGCCGCGATCGCGAGCGCGATCGCGCAGTTCCCGATCGCCTGGGCATCGGACCACACCGACCGCCGCCTCGTCGTCGCCGGGGCGGCGATCATCGGCACCGCGGTCTGCCTCGCGATCGCCACCGGTTTGTTCTCGGGGATCTGGGTCCGCCTGGGCGTCGCCCTCGCGGCGGCGGCATTCCTGCCGATGTATTCGCTCTGCGCCGCGCACGCCAACGACCAGCTCACCCCGAACCAGATGGTCGCGGCCTCGGGCACGCTGGTGTTCACCTACAACATCGGCGTCGTCGGCGGCAGCTTTTCGGGGCCGTCGATGATCGGCGTCCTCGGCCCGCGCGGTTTCATGCTGCTGCTCGCGGCGCTCTCGATCCTGATGGCGATCCTCGCGATCGTCCGCCGGCGCACCACCGCCGCGCCGGTCGACACCGGCCGCGCGCACCCGGTCCACCCGGGTGCCCAGGCGACCGTGATGATGGGCGAAGCGGCGGCCGAAGCCGCCGCCGTGATCCCCGAGCCGGAGCCGGAGCCCGAGCCGGAAGGCGCGCCGGTGTGATCAGGACTTGCGCAGGGATTCGAGGATGGCGATGACGTCCTTGTCGCCGAAGCCGTCCTTGACCGCGGTAGCTGCCGCGCACCACCTCGCCCGCCGGGATCGGCGCGCCGGTCGCCCCCGCCTCGACCGAGGCGAGGCGCAGGTCCTTGGCCATGTGCTTGAGCGGGAAGGCGGCCTCGAAGTTGCCCGCGCGGATCGCCGCGAGCTTGATCGCCACCACCGGCGAGGCGAGCGGCGTCTCGCCGATCGCGTCGAGCAGCGCCGCGTCGTCGAGGCCGCAGCTCTCGCCGAACGCCACCGCCTCGGCGAGGCCCTGCATCACCACCCCGAGCATCAGATTGATCGCGAGCTTGGCGCGCGCTCCCTGGCCGTGACCGCCGAAGTGGACAGTGCGCTTGCCGAGCACCTCGAACATCGGGCGGGCGCGTGCGGCTGCCTCCTCCGCTCCGCCGACGAGGATCACCAGGGTGCCTTCGGTCGCCTGCTTGACCGAGCCGGAGACCGGCGCGTCGAGCACCGCGACGCCCTGCTTCTCCAGCCGCTCGGCGACCGAGCGGGCGAGCCTGGGCGACACCGTGCCCATGTTGACCAGCACCTGGCCGGGGCGCAGCGCGTGCGCGAGGCCGCCCGCGCCGAACAGCACGTCCTCCTCCGCCGCGTCGTCGGAGAGCATGGTGACGAC
>QKGW01000442.1 GCA_003250275.1 Alphaproteobacteria bacterium | reverse complement strand
TCGTTCTTGCTCATCGTCGGGGTCAGCTTGGCCATGAATTCCGACGATCGCGCGTCGCCGGCTGCCGCGTTCTGACGCTGCTACGAGATGGCTCGTATCGAGCCCGAGGAGCTTGAGCTCCTGCGCCAACTCCACCGTGCGGCGCTCAGAGCCGTGATAGCCACGGCGGAAAAGAAGGCCGCGCGTTAACCGAGGAATTGTTACCTAGGCCGTTGCCTAAAAACACAAAAGGGGCTAAGCCGACCGGCCCAACCCCTTGAATTTTATGGTGAGCGCGGCGGGACTCGAACCCACGACCCGCTGATTAAAAGTCAGCTGCTCTACCAACTGAGCTACGCGCTCTCACCTCCCCCGCTGTCGCGGGGAAGGCGGACCATAAATGGCGCGGGCGTCCGGGTCAAGCCCGGCGGCGCCTCACTTCAGGGTTTTCAGGCGCTCGACGTCGGCGGCCACCTTCATCGACACGATCTTGGTCGGGTCGCTGACCTGGCCGTTGTTGGCCGAGGAGCCCTTCTTGATCTGGTCGACGAATTCCATGCCTTCGACCACTTCGCCCCAGATCGTGTACTTGCCGTCGAGGAACGGCGCGGGCTCGAAGCAGATGAAGAACTGGCTGTCCGCCGAGTTCGGGTCCGCCGCGCGCGCCATCGAGGCGGTGCCGCGCACGTGCTTGGCCTTGGAGAATTCAGCCTTGAGCTTCTTGCCCGAACCGCCCATGCCGGTGCCGGTCGGGTCGCCGCCCTGGGCCATGAAGCCCGGAATCACGCGGTGGAACGGGGTGCCGTCGTAGAAGCCCTCGCGCGCCAGTTCTTTGATCCGCGCGACGTGGTTCGGCGCGAGGTCGGGGCGCAGTGCGATCACCACGCGGCCCATCGGCAGCTCGATATAGAGCGTGTTTTCAAGGTCGCGTTCGGCCGCCTGCGCGGTGTTGTCTTCGCTCATCGCCAGGACTCCCCATGACAAGATCAATCCCGCCACCACGCCGAAGAGGGCGCGGAGGCACTTCTGAAAACCGGAAACTCGCATCTTACTCGCCTTCCGTTTCGCGGAACCGTGCGATCAAGTCCTCGCGCACGCGGCGCGGGACGAACTCGCTGACGTCGCCGCCCAGGCGGCCGACTTCCTTCACGAAGCGCGAGGAAATGAACTGGTTGCGCTCCGAAGCCATCAGGAACACCGTCTCGATGTTCGGGTTGAGGCGCACGTTCATTCCGCACATCTGGAATTCGTACTCGAAATCCGAAACCGCGCGCAGGCCGCGGATGATGAACTTCGCCTCGCATTCGAACGCGAAGTTGATCAGGAGGTTGCCGAAGGGGCGAACCTCGATGCTCTTGCCCTCGGGAACGGCAAGGGCATCGCACTCGCGCTTGGCCATCGCCACCCGTTCTTCGAGCGAGAACATCGGGCTTTTGCCCGCGCTCACCGCGACCGCGACGATCAAGTGATCCACCAGCCGCAGCGACCGTTCGACGATGTCGAGGTGGCCCTTGGTGATCGGATCAAAGGTTCCCGGATACACGCCGATGGTGACGGACATGCACTACTCTCCCCCTGGTATGCGACCGCGCCCCGGCGTCAGTCCTGTTCGCCCGGAACTTCCGGATCGGCCGCACCCTCGGGGGCGGCGTCGCCGGTCTCGATCTCGTCGGCGATGTCGTCGTCCTCGTCCATCGCCGCGTCGTCGAGGCGCGTCGCCGAAACCACGCGCTCGTCCTCACCCATGCGGAACAGCGTCACGCCCTGGGTTTTTCGGGCAGCAATGCGGATATCACGCACCGGCATCCGGATCAACTGTCCGCCGTCCGAGACCAGCAGGAGCTCGTCGGTATCCCGAACCGGGAACGATGCGACCACGTCACCGACGCGTTCGGACGCGTCGAGGTTCATGATCCCCTGCCCGCCGCGTCCGGTGACCCGGTATTCGTACGAGGAGGTGCGCTTACCGAAGCCGTTGGCGGTCATCACCAGCATCATCTGCTCGGCTTCCAGCATCTCCGCGAACACGTCGTCGGCGAGCAGCGACGCGGGATCGGCGAGCGCCTCTTCGCCCTCGACCATATGCTCCTCGAGACGGCGGCGCTTGAGGTAGCCCTCGCGCTGCTCGGCGGTGTAATCGGTGTGGCGGAGCACCGTCAGGCCGATCACGTCGTCGTTGTCCGCGAGCTTGATGCCGCGCACGCCGGTCGACGAGCGGCCGACGAACACGCGCACGTCGTCGATCGGGAAGCGGATGCACTTGCCCTTGCGGGTGGATAGGAAGAGGTCGTCGTCGGCCTCGCAGTTGCGCACCGAGATCAGCTTGTCGCCGGATTCCAGCTTCATCGCGATCTTGCCGTTCGACATCACGTTGGCGAAATCGGAGAGGCGGTTGCGGCGCACGTCGCCCTTCGCGGTGGCGAAGGCGATGTACATGTTCTCCCACAGGCCCTCGTCCTCCGGCAGGCGGAGGATCGCGGCGACCGCCTCGTTCTCCTGCAGCGGCAGGAGGTTGACGAGCGGCTTGCCGCGCGACTGCGGGTTGCCGAGGGGCAGCTTGTAGGCCTTGAGCTTGTAGGCCATGCCGAAGGTGGTGAAGAACAGCAGCGGCGTGTGGGTGCTCGCCGAGTAGACCCGGCGCACGTAGTCCTCGTCGCGCGTCGCCATGCCGGCGCGGCCCTTGCCGCCGCGCTTCTGCGCGCGGTAGGTCGAGAGCGGCACGCGCTTGATGTAGCCGTTCGCACTGTAGGTGACGACCATGTCCTCGCGCGGGATCAGGTCTTCGATGTCGTGCTCGAACTCGTTCTCCTCGAACGAGGTGCGGCGCTCGTCGGCATAGAGGGTGCGGACCTCGATCAGCTCGTCGCGGATGATCCCGTAGAGCTTCTCGCGCGAGCGCAGGGTTTCGAGGTAATCCTCGATGCGCGCGCCGATTTCCTTGAGTTCGTCGTGCACCTTGTCGCGTTCGAGGCCGGTCAGGCGATGCAGGCGGAGATCGAGGATCGCGCGCGCCTGGGCTTCGGAGAGACGGTAGGTGCCGTCGACCACGCCGCGGCCGGGCTCGTCGATCAGCTCGATCAGCGGTTCGACGTCGACGGCGGGCCAGTCCCGCGAGGTCAACGCCTCGCGCGCGGCGTTCGGGTCCGAGGCGGCGCGGATCATCGCGATGATGTCGTCGAGGTTGGCGACCGCGATCGCGAGGCCGACCAACACGTGCGCCCGGTCGCGCGCCTTGGCGAGTTCGTACTCGGTGCGGCGGCGCACCACGTCCTCGCGGAAGTGCACGAACGCGCGGATCACGTCCTTGAGCGCGAGAAGCTGCGGACGGCCCTCGTTGAGCGCCAGCATGTTGACGCCGAAGGAGCTTTGCAGCGGGGTGAAGCGGTAGAGCTGGTTGAGCACGACCTCGGGCTGGGCGTCGCGCTTGAGCTCGATGACGACGCGCACGCCGCGGCGGTCGGATTCGTCGCGCAGGCCGGCGATGCCGTCGATCTTCTTGTCGCGCACGAGTTCGGCGATCTTCTCGATCATCGCCGCCTTGTTGACCTGATACGGCACCTCGTGGACCACCACCGCCATGCGGTCCTTGCGGATCTCCTCGATCTCGCAGCGCGCGCGCAGGATGATCGAACCGCGCCCGGTGGTGTAGGCCGCCCGCGCGCCGGCGCGGCCGACGATCACGCCGCCGGTGGGGAAATCCGGGCCGGGAACGATCTGCATCAGTTCCTCGGGGGTGATCTCCGGGTCCTCGATGTAGGCGCAGCAGGCGTCGACCACCTCGCCCAGGTTGTGCGGCGGGATGTTGGTCGCCATGCCCACCGCGATGCCGCCCGCGCCGTTGACCAGAAGGTTCGGGAAGCGCGCCGGGAGCACGGTCGGCTCCTCGGTGCTTTCGTCGTAGTTGGCCTGGAAGGAGACGGTGTCCTTGTCGATGTCGTCGAGCAGCGCCTGCGAGCTGCGCGCGAGGCGCGCCTCGGTGTATCGCATCGCCGCGGCGGGGTCGCCGTCCATCGAGCCGAAGTTGCCCTGGCCCGAGATCAGCGGCAAGCGCATCGAGAAGTCCTGCGCCATTCGGACCATCGCGTCGTAGATCGCCGAGTCACCGTGCGGGTGATAGCGGCCCATCACGTCGCCGACGATGCGCGCCGACTTGCGGAACGGCTTCGAGTAGTCGTAGCCGCTCTCCTTCATCGAATACATGATGCGCCGGTGCACCGGCTTCAGACCGTCGCGGACGTCTGGAATCGCGCGCGCCACGATCACGCTCATCGCGTAATCGAGGTAGGAGCGCTTCATTTCCTCTTCGATGTTGACGGGCTGAATGTCGTTCCCGGTCGCTTTAATCGGCGGATTGGTCAAGGATCGCTTCTTTCTTTCAAACACCACACGCGGCCGCTCGCGCGGCGGCGGAGCAGTCTATCCCGGAATTGCCCGCAAGTCATCGCCGCGATGGAGGAATCCGCCGTTTCGAGGGCGGCTTTCCGCGCTTCGGCAAATGCGCGCTCAACGCACGTAGGAAACCGGCAGCACGGTGGTCGACTTGATCGTCTCCATCGCGAACATCGAGGTCACGTCGGCGAGCTCGATGCGCTCGATCAGACGCTTGTAAACGCTGTCGTAGGCGGCGATGTCGGGCACCACCACGCGCATCAGGTAGTCGATCTCGCCGCTCATACGGTAGAACGAGACGATCTC
>QKGW01000002.1 GCA_003250275.1 Alphaproteobacteria bacterium | reverse complement strand
GCACTCGGAAACGCGCCGTAATCTGCTGGCGAATCAAGAAAAATCCTTGCTTGATGTCGTCATCGCACGAACACTCCCTATGTGTAGAGTCGCCATGACAATCCACTGGGAGGACACCAAAGATGGCTACGAGTTCGCGGCCGAGTGCGTTGCGTACCCTCACCCTTGGTCTTGCCGCCGTGGCGAGCCTCTCGCTTGCGCCGAAACCGGCGTCGGCGGAACAGTTCATCAACGTCGTGACCGGCGGCACCAGCGGCGTCTACTATCCCTTGGGCGTCGCGCTGACGAAGCTCTACGTCGACGCCATCCCCGGCGTCCGCACCTCGGTGCAGGCGACCAAGGCTTCCGCCGAAAACCTCAACCTGTTGCAGGCCGGGCGCGCCGAACTCGCCTTCACCTTGGGTGATGCGCTCGCCGACGCCTGGGAAGGCAACGCGGAGGCGGGCTTCCCCAAGAAGCTCGACAAGCTGCGCGGCGTCGCGGCGATCTACTCCAACTATGTCCACTTCGTCGCCCGCGCCGATTCCGGCATCAAGGGCCTTGCCGACCTCAAGGGCAAACGCGTCTCCGTCGGCGCGCCGAAGTCGGGTACCGAACTCAACGCCCGTGCGCTCCTGTCCGCCAACGGCATCCAGTATTCCGACTTCTCCAAGGTCGAGTACCTGCCGTATGCGGAATCCGCGCAATTGATCCAGAACAACCAGCTCGACGCGACTCTGCTGTCGTCGGGCCTGGGCGTCGCCGCGATCCGCGAACTCGCCACCAGCACCCCGGTGGTGATCGTTCCGATCACTGCCGCGCAGATCGAAAAGATCGGCCGCGCGGTGTTCCAGCCCGGTACGATCCCCGCCGGCACCTACAAGGGTCAGGACGCGGACGTCCAGACCATGGCGATCGGCAACTACCTCGTATCGCATTCCGGCGTGCCGGAGGACGTGGTCTACAAGATGACCAAGTCGATGTACGAGCACCTCGACTCCATGGTCGCCGCCCACTCCGCCGCCAAGGCGATCAAGCGGGACCAGGCGCTGCGCGGAATGCCCTTGCCGGTCCACCCGGGCGCGGAAAAGTATTACAAGGAAATCGGCTTGGCCAAGTGAGCCGGTGTCGATGTGTGGCGATCGGCCGGGGCTTTCCCCGGTCGATCGCGCGTGATGCGTAACCGCCCGCGAGGTTCCCATGGCCGCTGACTCGACCGCCTCCCCATCGGTAGCCGACGACACTTCCCACCAAGCCCCTCTTCCCGACCGTTCCACGCTCCTCGGCAAAATCCTGTTCGGCATCGCGCTGGTGTTCGCCACCTGGCAGATCTACACCGCCGCGTATTCGCCGCTGTCGTCGATCGTGCTGCGGTCGATGCATGTGGGTTTCCTGCTGCTGATGGTGTATTCGGCGTCGTCCGCGCGGGAAGGGCGGCCGCTGGCGCTGCGGGGGCTCGACTGGGCGTTCGGCATCGCCGCGATGGTCACCGGCGTCTACCAGTGGATCTTCGAGACCGACCTGATCCTGCGCGCCGGGTTGCCGTCCACCGAGGACATCGTCATCGGCACCGTCGCCCTGCTGCTGGTGTTCGAGGGCGCGCGGCGGGTGCTCGGTCCGGCGCTGCCGCTGATCTGCATGGCGTTCGTCGCCTACGGGCTGTTCGGCGAGCATCTGCCGGCGCCGTTCAATCATCGCGGTTTCGCCTACGAGCAGGTGATCGACCAGCTTTCGATGGGCATGGAGGGGATTTACGGCACGCCGACCTACGTCTCGGCCACCTATATCTTCCTGTTCATCGTGTTCGGCAGTTTTCTCGAACGCGCCGGTATCATCCGGCTGTTCTCCGACCTCTCCATCGGCCTCGTCGGCCATACCCGCGGCGGGCCCGCCAAGGTCGCGGTGGTCTCCTCGGCGCTTATGGGCACGGTCAACGGCTCGGGCGTCGCCAACGTCGTCACCACCGGCCAGGTGACGATTCCGATCATGAAACGCATCGGCTTCCGCCCCGCGTTCGCGGGCGCGGTGGAGGCGACCGCGAGCATGGGCGGCCAGATCATGCCGCCGGTGATGGGCGCGGTGGCGTTCATCATGGCCGAGACCCTCGGCGTCTCCTATGCCGAGGTGATGAAGGCGGCGATCATTCCGGCGATCCTTTACTTTTCCGCCGCGTTCTGGATGGTCCACCTGGAGGCGACGCGCCTCGGCCTGCGCGGCATGACCGGCGACGAACTGCCGGATTGGCGCGCCGCGCTCAGGAACGGCTGGTACCTCATCGGCCCGCTCGCGCTCCTCGTCTATCTCCTGTTCAAGGGCTTCACGCCGCTGTTTTCCGGCACCATCGCGCTCGCGGTCACCGCCGGGCTGGTGATGGGCGTGCCGTTGGCGCGGCGCCTCAGCCACACCGGCGGGCGGATCCTGTTCTGGGTCGTCCTCGGTGCGGCGGCGGGCACCTTCTTCCGCTACGGCGTCGACGTGGTGTTCCTGATCCTCGGCGTGCTGGCGCTGCTGTTGCTGTTCGTCCGCGACGGCGGCCGCGCCACCCTCGAGACCGTGATCGAGGCGCTTGCCGAGGGCGCGCGCAACGCGGTGACCGTCGGCGTCGCGTGTGCCCTGGTCGGCGTCATCGTCGGCATCATGACGCTGACCGGCGCCGCCACCAACTTCGCCCGCGGCATCGTCGCGGTCGGCGAACAGAGCCTGTTTCTCTCCCTGGTGCTGACGATGATCACCTGTCTGGTGCTCGGCATGGGGGTGCCCACCATTCCCAACTACATCATCACCAGTTCGCTGGTCGGCCCGGCGCTGCTCGGGCTCGGGGTCCCGCTGATCGTCAGCCACATGTTCGTGTTCTACTTCGGCATCATGGCGGATCTCACGCCGCCGGTGGCGCTCGCCGCGTTCGCCGCCGCACCGATAGCCCGAGCCCCGGGATTGCATATCGGCGTCCAGTGTCTGCGTATCGCCATCGCCGGGTTCGTGGTGCCCTACATGGCGGTCTACACGCCCGCGCTGATGCTCCAGGACGGCGGGCCGCTCGCCGAGGCGATCGGTTACGTTCCGGCGGTGTGCTACGTGCTCGCCAAGGCGCTGATCTCGGTCGGTCTCTGGGGTATCGCCAGCATCGGTTTCTTCGAGGGCAAGCTGCCCTGGTGGCAACGGCTCTGGGCGGCGGGCTCCGCGTTCATGCTGATCGCGGCGCTGCCGGTCACCGACGAACTGGGCTTCCTCTCCAGCGTCGCGTTCATCGCCTTCACCGTCTGGCGGATCCGCCGCGCGCGCACCGCGGAGGCGGGCTGATGCCGGTGACGCCGTTGCTCTGCGTTGCCGCGGGGGCGTACGCGGTTGCGATGTACGCCCCCGCCTTCACCCTCTCGTGGGAGCACTCGATCGAAAAGGTCGAGTGGCGCGAGACCTGGAAGGTGCAGGGCAACGTGTTGAGGATCGTCGAGGCGCGGATCAAGGGCACCGGGGCGGGCATGGAGCCGCCCCCGGACGCCAAGCTCAAGGATGGCTGGTTCGTCTACGCGCCGAAAACTCCGCCGCTCCGGCACCTCGAACTGCCGGACAGCGCCTACACCAAGCCGATGCGCCTCTGCCTCGACGGCAAGTGCCGCCCGATCCGCGCGTACCTGCCGAAGGGCGCGCCCGCCGACAAGCCGGTGGAAATCACTCTCGATCCGCACGAATGCGGCGAGAACCCGATGCCGCAGCTCCCCGAGGGCTACCACATGCAGCAACCGGAAACCCGCACCCCGAACGACGCCCTGCCGAACCGCGTCGAAGGCGGCGAATGAACGAAAAGGCCGGGAGCGATCCCGGCCTTTCCTTCTTCGTGGCGGCTGCGGCTTACGCCGCCGCCTGCAGGACCGCGACGACGTCGGCCTCGCTCATCGGCGGGCGGGCGGGGAGGTTGCCTTTGCCGTCGTTGATGATGCGCAGGGTTTCCTTGGCGTAGGTCTCGATCATGCTGCCGTCGAGCCCAAGCTCGGAGAGCCGCGTCGGGCAGCCGATCGACTTGAGGAACGCCTCGAAGCGGTCGATCCCGGCAAGGGCGCAGTCGAGGTCGTCCGGCCCCTTCGCCTGAAGGCCGAAGATGCGTTCGGCGAACTGAACGAACTTCTTGGTGTTGGTCTTCGCGGCGAAGCGCATCCACGCGGGATTGATGACCGCGAGGCCGGCGGCGTGGGTGACGTCGTGGAAGGCCGAGACGGTGTGCTCGATCATGTGCACCGGGAAGCCGGCCGCGCCCGCGCCCGCCTGCACCCATCCGACCAGGGCCACCGAGGCCGCCCACTGCACCTGCGCGCGGGCGTCGAGGTCGCTGCCGTCGGCGATCGCCTTGGGGCCGTATTCCATCGCGGTGAGGATTACGCCCTCGGCGATGCGGTCCTGAAGCGGGGTGTCGTCGGTGCTGTTGAAATAGCTCTCGGTGACGTGGGTGATGAGGTCGCAGACGCCGTACATCGTCTGGTCCTTCGGCACGCTCACGGTGAGTTCCGGGTCCATGATCGCGACCTTGGGGAAGATGCAGTCGGTCGACATGAACGACTTTTCCGAGGTCTCGGCGTTGGTGATCACCGCGCCGCAGTTGGTTTCCGAGCCGGTCGCCGCGAGCGTCGGCACGGTGACGATCGGCAGCGCCGTGGTCGGGATGTGGGGATTCGGCTGACCGTGGAAGATCATGTCCCACGGATCGCCGTCGTAGAGCGCCGC
>QKGW01000355.1 GCA_003250275.1 Alphaproteobacteria bacterium | reverse complement strand
AGAACGTCGCCGCGCAGCACCGTGGCGGCGATCGGACGGCCGACGCCGACGGTGCTCGACGGCGCGACCGCGGCGGCCTGTACCGGTGCTTCGGCGAGCGCGCCGCCGCGCACGGATGCAACGGGATCGGCGACGCCGCCCGCGACCGGGCGGCCGTTGACCGCGGCGAGGCGGAGATTGAGGGTGTCGCCGGCGGGGCTCGGCATCACCTTGAGGGTGAGGCTCGCGCCGACCGGCAGCGGCAGCGGCAGGCGCGCGGCGACGGTCACCGGCTCGCCGTCGACGCTGACCTGCAACTGCGCGGGCTGGCCGCCCTCGGGCGCGGCGACGACGCGCGCCTCGACCGGCGTGCCGCGCGCCAGCAAAATCAGTTCGGCGGGCGCCTGCGGCACGCTGACGACCGCGGGCGCGCCGCCCGAGGTGGCGGCGGTGAGAGGAAGAGACGGCGGCGGCGTGACGCTGCTGCTGCTCACGCCGACCTCCTAGCCCGCGAGCAGCCGGTCCGCGATCGCCTCGACGTCCACCGCCGCCTCCGCGTTGGGGTGGCGGGTGAGGATCGGGGTCTGGTTGCGGATCGCCTCGCGCACGCGGGTATCGCGGCGGATCACCCCCGCGAGCGGCGGCGAAATCTTGAGGAAGCCCTGGCAGGCCTTGAGCAGGGTGTTGTAGGTGCGCTCGCCCTCGCGCATCGAGTTGGCGGCGTTGACGACGATGCGGATGTCGACCCCCGCCGCCTCGACCGCCGAGATCTTGATGAAGGCGTAGGCGTCGGTGAGCGCGGTGGGTTCGTCGGTGGTGACGACGAGGATGGTGCCGGCGCAGCGCGCGAGGCTGCGGATCGACTTCTCCACGCCCGCGCCGAGGTCGAGGATGGTCTTGTCGTAGCCGTCGGCGGTGATGCGCAGATCCTCGGTGAGCATCTGCAGGCGCGACAGCGGAATGTTGGCGAGCGAGCCCGAGCCCGAACGCCCGGCGACGACGTCGAAGCCGCCGTCGTCGAAGCGCATCGTCGCCTGATTGAGGGTGAGCTTGCCCGAGATCACCGAGCCGAGATCGTGGCGCGGCATCAGGCCGAGCTGGATGTCGACGTTGGCGAGGCCGAGGTCGCCATCGAAGAGGAGCGCGCGCTGGCCGCGCCGCGCGAGCGCGTGGGTCAGGGTGATGGCGAACCAGGTCTTGCCGACGCCGCCCTTGCCGGACGCGACGGCGAGGATGTTGTGGCTGCGCGCGGTGCCCGCGCGGGCGAGGATCGGTTCGGGGGACACTTTGGTCGTCATCATGCGGAAACCTCGTTCTCGTCGGCCCACGGCGGCGGCGGCAACTCGGCGGCATCGTCGGGCGGCAGGATCAATCGCGCAAGTGAAATCGGGGTGATCGGGCAGAGGCCGTCGGCGACGTGGGGATTGATGGTGACGTCGCAGAACTTCATCCGCCCGGCCTCGGCAGCGGCGAAGATACCGCCGAGGCGGCGGCTCATGTCGAGCCGGGTGGCGAGCAGCCGGCTCGCGCCGACCTCGGCGAAGGCGCGCGCGATGTCCCAGCACTCGACCGGGTCGCCGCCCGCGCCGAGCACCAGGATCGGCTCCATCTCGGCGCACTCGCACAGCGACTTGAGGTACGCCATGTCGGGGATCGAGAACGGATTGAGGCCGGGGCTGTCGATGATCGTGAGGTCGGCGGCGGGGCCGTCCTTGATCAGCTTGGCGAGCGACACCGCGCCGCGCGCGCGTTCGAGCTCGATCTGGAGAATGCTGGTGAAGGCGCGGAGCTGGTCCATCGCCCCCGCGCGCACCGCATCCGCGCTGATCACCCGCACGGTCTTGCCGTTGAGGTGCGCGCGCGCGGCGAGCTTGGCCACGGTGAGCGACTTGCCGGTGCCGGGCGGGCCGACGAGGATGAGGGGCTTGCGCGCGGCCTTGTCGGGCAGCGGCGCGAAGCCGAAGTTGGCGTCGAGCGCGGCGGCGCAGGCCATCACCGGGCCTTCGTCGTCGAGGTTGCGGGCGGTGACGAGGAGCTTGTCGATCAGCCGGTCGGGCACGCCGTGGTAGTCGAGCGCGTCCTTGAGGCGGGTGATCCCGCGCGGCAGGTCGCCCGGTCCGCGCAGCGCCTCCTCGATCGCGTCGTCCTCGTGCGGCGGGTCCTCGATGGCGGCGGTGATGCGCACGCCCTGCCCGCCGACGCCGCGCTGGGTGGAGACGATGATCGCGTCCTCTCCCAGCTCGGCGCGCACCATTTCCATGGCTTCGGCCATGCCCGGCGCGGTGTAGGTCTTGAGGCGCATGTCGGCGCGGCGCTCCTAATAATCAGATCTGCCCGAGGGTGCGGATCTTCGCCTTCGGGTGGATCTCGTTCTGGCTCATGATCACCGTGACCGGGCGGAACCGCTCGACGATCGAGCGCACGAACGGCCGCACCGAGGGACTGGTCAGCAACACTGGAGTTTCGCCCTGCTTGGCGAAATTTTCAAATGCCTGACGCACCCGGGTGATGAACTCCTGCAACTGCGACGGCGGCATGGCGAGCTGACGGTCCTCGCCCTGGCCGATGATGGTGTCGGCGAACGCCTGCTCCCACGCGGGCGAGAGCGTCACCAGCGGCACCACGCCCGAGTGATCGGCGTAGGAGTCGCACAGCTGGCGCGCGAGACGCGAGCGCACGTGCTCGGTGATCAGGGTGATGTTGCGGGTGTGCGCGCAGGCTTCCGACACGCCTTCGAGGATGGTCGGCAGATCGCGGATCGAGACGCGCTCGGTGAGGAGGTTCTGCAGCACCCGCTGCATTCCCGAAACCGTGATCTGGTTGGGGATCACCTCGGCGACGAGCTTCTGGTGGTCCTTGTCGAGTTCGTCGAGGAGCTTCTGCGTCTCGGTGTAGGAGAGCAGGTCGGCCATCGCCTCGCGCACCACCTCGGTGATGTGGGTGGTGATCACCGTCGGCGGATCGACGACGGTGTAGCCGCGGAACATCGCCTCCTCGCGGTGGCCGACGTCCACCCACATCGCGGGCAGGCCGAAGGTCGGCTCGACGGTCTTTTCGCCGGGCACGGTGATCTCGTCGCCGCGCGGGTCCATCACCAGCAGCATGTTGGGGCGCAAGTCGCCGTGGCCCGCCTCCACTTCCTTGATGTGGATGACGTACTGGTTGGCGGCGAGCTGCATGTTGTCCTGGATGCGCACCGAGGGCATGACGAAGCCCATCTCGGTCGCGAGCGCGCGGCGGAGCGCGCGGATCTGGTCGGTGAGGCGGTAGTTGCCGTTCTCGTTGATCAGGGTCAGCAGGCCGTAGCCGAGTTCGAGGCGGATGTTGTCGATCTTGAGCGCGGTCGAGATCGGCTCTTCGGGCGCCTGCACCGGCGCGCGCGCCGCCTGCTCGGCCGCCGCCTCGGCCTCGGCCTCGGCGTGGCTCTGGGTGCGGCCGATGAAGTACGCGCCCGCGCCGGTGGCGACGCCGATCAGCAGGAACGGGAACATCGGCGTGCCCGGCAGCAGCGCGAGGGCGACGGCGAGGCCCGAGGACAGGCCGAGCGCCTTCGGCATGTTGCCCATCTGCTGGAACAGCGCCTTGTCGGTGCTTTCGGTGAGGCCGCCCTTCGAGACCATGATGCCGGCGGCGACCGAGACGATCAGCGCCGGGATCTGCGACACCAGGCCGTCGCCGACGGTGAGGCGGGTGTACATGTCGGCGGCCTGGGAGAACGTGAGATCGTTCTGCGCCATGCCGATGATCATGCCGCCGATGACGTTGATGCCGGTGATCAGGAGGCCCGCGATCGCGTCGCCGCGCACGAACTTCGAGGCGCCGTCCATCGCGCCGAAGAAGCTGCTTTCCTCGGTGAGTTCGGCGCGGCGCTTGCGCGCGTCGCTCTCGTCGATCAGGCCCGCCGAGAGGTCGGCGTCGATCGCCATCTGCTTGCCCGGCAACGCATCGAGGGTGAAGCGCGCGGAAACCTCCGCGATACGCCCGGAACCCTTGGTGATGACGACGAAGTTCACGATCACCAGGATGATGAAGACGATCACGCCGATGACGAAGTTGCCGCCCATGATGAAGCCGCCGAACGCCTGGATCACCTTGCCCGCGGCGTCGGTGCCGGTGTGGCCCTCGGCGAGGATCAGGCGGGTGGAGGCGAGGTTGAGCGACAGCCGCATCAGGGTGCCGATCAGCAGCACCAGCGGGAAAGCGGAGAACTCCACCGGCTTCTCGATGAAGATCGACACCATCAGCACCAGAACCGAGAAGGTGATCGAGATCGCGAGCGAGATGTCGAGCAGCCACGACGGCAGCGGCAGGATCAGAACGACGAGGATCAGCACCACGCCGAGCGCGAACCCGAGGTCGCCGCGCTTCGAGGCGAGGCCGAGGCGGCGCATCACCTGCCCGCCGATCGCGCCGAAGTTCGCGCCGCCCCCGCCGCCGGAGGCGTTGCCTTCGGCGACCGGCGCGGGCAGCGAGCTGTCTTCGCGTTCCGCCACGCCCTAGTACCCCTGCGCTTCGCCTTCGCCCGGCGCGCGGCGCGGGGACGGCGTGGCCTTCGTCGACGTACTGGCGGAGCTTGTTCCTGAGGGTGCGGATCGAGATGCCGAGAATGTTCGCGGCGTGGGTGCGGTTGCCCACCGTGTGGCGGAGGGTGTCGATGATCAGGTCGCGCTCGACGTCGGCGACGGTGCGGCCGACGAGCGAGCCGGTGCCGCCCTCGGCCGGGGCCTCGCCCTCGCCGTCGAGCAGCATGATCGCCTCGGTGCCGATGGCGTCGCCGCTGGCGAGCAGCACCGCGCGGTGGATGGTGTTCTCGAGCTCGCGCACGTTGCCCGGCCAGGCGTGGCGCAGCAGCGCCTCGCGCGCGGCGGGCGCGAGCGGGCGCTCGGGCACGCCGTTGGCCTCGGCGTACTTCTTGACGAAGTGATC
>QKGW01000079.1 GCA_003250275.1 Alphaproteobacteria bacterium | reverse complement strand
TCCTCGCGCAGAAGGCGGTGGCCAAGGGCCTCAAGACCAAGCCGTGGGTCAAGACCTCGCTCGCGCCCGGCTCCCAGGTGGTCACCGACTACCTCACCGCCGCGGGCCTGATGAAGCCGCTCGAAGCCCTCGGCTTCGATCTCGTCGGCTACGGCTGCACCACCTGCATCGGCAACTCCGGCCCGCTCGCCGACGAGCTCATCGAGGTGATCGACCAGAAGGACCTCACGGTGGCGGCGGTGCTCTCGGGCAACCGCAACTTCGAGGGCCGGGTGTCGCCCAACACCAAGGCCAACTACCTCGCCTCGCCGCCGCTGGTGATCGCCTACGCGCTCGCCGGCAGCATCGGCCTCGACCTCACCACCCAGCCGCTCGGCGAGGGTTCCGACGGCAAGCCGGTGTTCCTCAAGGACATCTGGCCGACGCCGAAGGAAATCCAGGACACCATCGCGAGCTTCCTCACCCCCGAGATGTACCGCCGCCGCTACGCGGACGTGTTCGTCGGGCCGGAGGAATGGCGCACCGTAGAGTTCCCGGAAGGCCAGACCTACTCGTGGAGCGACAGCTCCACCTACGTCAAGAACCCGCCGTACTTCGACGACTTGACGATGGAGCCGCCCGGCATCTCCGACATCGTCGGCGCGCGTCCGCTCGCGATCCTCGGGGATTCGGTCACCACCGACCACATCTCCCCGGCGGGCAACATCAAGGCCGCCGGTCCGGCGGGCGTCTACCTCTCGGAACGCCAGATCGCGCGGAACGACTTCAACAGCTACGGCGCGCGCCGCGGCAACCATGAAGTGATGATGCGCGGCACCTTCGCCAACATCCGCATCAAGAACGAAATGGCGCCCGGCACCGAGGGCGGCGTCACCCGCCTGATGCCCGAGGGCGAACCGATGTCGATCTACGACGCGGCGATGAAGTACGAGGAGCGCGGCGTGCCGCTCGTCGTCGTCGCCGGCAAGGAATACGGCACCGGCTCCTCGCGCGACTGGGCGGCGAAGGGCACCCGCCTCCTCGGCGTCCGCGCGGTGATCGTCGAGAGCTTCGAGCGCATCCACCGCTCGAACCTCGTCGGCATGGGCGTGCTGCCGCTGCAGTTCAAGGCGGGCACCACCCGCAAGACCCTCGGTCTCGACGGGTCCGAAACCTTCACCATCCGGGGCCTCGCGGAGATCCAGCCGCGCCAGGACGTGACGGTGGAGATCACCCGCGCCGACGGCTCGAAGGAGGACGTGGTGGTCACCTGCCGCATCGATACCCTCGACGAGATCGCCTACATGCGCCACGGCGGCATCCTGCACTACGTGCTGCGCAACCTCGCCGCCGCCTAAGGCTGCGGAGACAAACCGATTTTCGCGGCGGCGGGAGCGATCCCGCCGCCGTTTTCATGACAAATCGGAACAAATTCGGTGATCGATTCGTTATAGGGGCGCAGCTGCGATGGACATCACAGCCTGCCCACACCAAATCATCCACGTTGCGTACGGCGGCCGCATCCTGCGTGCCGCCCCACGGCACAACGGAATCGGAACCAGGAGGACGAAATGCCGACGACCTTCGCCAATCCGCCGACGCCAGTTGCCGACCGCCGCCCGAACGCGTTCAGCGGCGCCGAAGAACCCGGTCTCGACGAACTCTACCTCGATCCGACCCTGCACGCGCTCCTGCGCCGCGACGGCCTCGACCTCGCGGACCTGCGCGCGTTCGTAACCGATACCCAGAAACGCCTGCTCGACGCCGCCTAAGCGGTCCAGGTCCTGCAGAACCCCAGGAAGTCCCGCAACAACGGGCTCTGGAACTTGCCGCGCGCCACCGCCGCGTCGAGGCTGCGATCGTGCGTCACGTCGAGCTCGACGGCGGCGATCCGCCCCGCCGCGAGGGCGTCGGCGATCGCGAGTTCGGAAAGAAACCCGAGGCCGAGCCCCGCCGCGACCGCGCTGACGATCGCCTCGTTGGTGTTGAATTCGAGGCCGAGGGTCCAGGGAATCTCGGGTTCGAGCCGCCGCACGAACTGCTCGCGGGTGCCGGAATCCGCCTCGCGCAGCACCCAGGTCTCGCCCGCGAGGTCGCCGACGCGATGCGCCGCACCGTCCGCCAGCCGGTGTCCGGGTGCGGCGATCACGCGGATGCAGTCGCGCCACAACGGCTCGACGGTGAGCGCCGCGCCATGCGTGCTGCCCTCGACGAAGGCGACGTCGAGGTCGTAGCGCAGCAGCATCTCCGAAAGCCGCGCGGTGTTGGCGATCGTCACCTCCGGCGGCGCGATGCCGACGCGCGGCAGATACGCCGCGAGCAGGCGCGGCAAAATGTGGTTGCCCACCGTGACGCTCGCACCGATGCGCAACTCGCCGCCCAGCGCGCCCGCGCCGAACGCGCCTTCGAGCGCCGCCATCCGCGCCAGCACGTCGTCCGCGAGCGGGCGCAGCTGCGCGCCGCAGGCATTGAGGCGCAGCCGGTTGGCGACGCGGTCGAACAGCGGCGTGCCGAGCTGCGCCTCCAATTCCTTGAGCGCCACCGACACCGCCGCCTTGGTGACGAACAGGTCCGCCGCCGCGCGGGTCAGCGAGCCGTGGCGCGCCACCGCGTCGAACACCCGGAGCTGCTTGAGCGTGATCGACGATATGTTCATTTCCATTAAACATATCGTCCAAAACGTTTAGTTTCAATTTCCCTGAAATCGGGATTACCTCGGAATCGTTCCGTCATTCCGTGGAGTCTCCCGATGCCGATGCGCGAGCGCCTCGCCGCCTTCCCCACCCCCGCCGCAGGGCTCGCCCTCGGCATCGCCAGCCTCGCCTGGCTGTGGCAGGCCCAGTTCCCCGCGATGGTGGGCGTGCAGGCCGCCGGCGCCGCCGTGGCCGGTGCGATCGTCCTCGCGGTGATCGCCAAGTTCCTCAGCAATCCGCGCATCCTGATGACCGAACTCGCCCACCCGGTGGTCGGCTCGGTGATCCCGACGCTGGCGATGGCGACGATGGTCATCTCGGTCAGCGTCGGACCGCTCCACACCGTGGTCTGGCTCGCCGCGGTCGCCGCGCACACGGGCTTCTTCGCCATTTTCGTCGTCCACCGCGCCCGCGACCCCCACCTCCACCACATGGTGCCGAGCTGGTTCGTGCCGCCGATCGGCATCGTCGTCGCGGTGCTCAGCGTGCCGGGCGACGCCTGGCGGCCGCTCGCCCACGTGCTCCTGTGGTTCGGCATCGCGAGCTACGCGGTGATGCTGCCGATGATGCTCCACCGCCTGATCTTCCGCGATACCGTCGCGCCCGCCGCGCGCCCGACCATCGCGATCATGGCCGCGCCGCCGAGCCTCTGCCTCGCGGGCTACCTCAGCTTCACCGCCGAACCGAGCCTGCTCACCGTCGTCGTGCTTCTCGGCCTCGGCATCCTCATGGCGATCGTCGTCTACATCGGCTTCACCGAGCTCATGCGCCTGCCGTTCTCGCCGGGCTACGCCGCCTTCACCTTCCCCACCGTGATCGCCGCCAACGCCACTTACAAGGCCGCCGCCTACTTCGAGCGGGCGGGCATCGCCCCCGACGCGATCGCGCCGCTGCGCGACTGGGCCTTCTTCGAACTGATCGTCGCCACCGCCGTGGTCGGCTACGTCGCGCTGCGCTACCTCGGCCACTACGCCGGCGCGCGGCGGACGGTCGCGGCATGACCGAACCCCTTGCCGCTGCCGCGCAAATCGCCTAGAACCGAGCAACCGTGACTGGAATGAAGGAGGCTTTCGTGTCGACGGCTGTTCTCACCACGGTCGGCGAGGCCCGGTGATCCGACCCGTGCGTTAGCACGAACGGTTTCATGCACCGGCCTTGGGACGCCGACCCGGCGACCGGATCCCCCGCAAGGGCTCCGCGCCTGTTGTCGTACCCCCGATTCCGCAATAGGGATCGCAACAGCCGGTGACATCCCAAATGACTTCACGGTTTCTCAGTCTGGCCGACCTCGGTTGGACCTCGTTTTTCGCCTCCCAGTTTCCCGCCGGGGACTCCCCCGATCGTCTCGCCGCCCGCGTCATGGCGGTGCATCGCGGCCAGCTCGCCATCGCGGGCGAAGGCGTCGACGCGACGATCCCCTCCCACCTGCACGACGCCACGGCGGAAGAAGACCGCCCGACCGTCGGCGACTGGCTGATCGTCGAGCGCGGCACCCTGCGCCCGCTCCGCGTCCTCCGCCGCGCCAGCCTGTTCAAGCGGCGCGCCGCCGGAACCGGACGCGAGCTCCAGCTGATCGCCGCCAACGTCGATACGCTGTTCGTGGTTTCGTCGTGCAACCGCGACTTCAACCCCGCGCGGCTGGAACGCTATCTCGTCCTCGCGCGCGAGGCCGGGGTTCTGCCGGTGGTGGTCCTGACCAAGGCTGACCTCGCCGACGACGCGGGCGACTACGCGCGCGCGGCGCGCCGCCTCCTCCCCGGCCTGATCGTCGAAACCCTCGACGCGCGCGACGCGGACGCCGCCGCCGGACTCGGCTCCTGGTGCGGACCAGGGCAGACCGTGGCACTGCTCGGCTCCTCCGGCGTCGGCAAGTCGACGCTCGTCAACTCCCTCGCGGGAACCGCCGCCGCCACCGGCGCGATCCGCGCCGACGACGACCGCGGGCGGCACACCACCACCGCCCGCGCGCTGCATCGCCTCGAACGCGGCGGCTGGCTGCTCGACACCCCCGGAATGCGCGAGCTGCAACTTACCGACGCGCGCGACGGCCTCGACGAGGTCT
>QKGW01000409.1 GCA_003250275.1 Alphaproteobacteria bacterium | reverse complement strand
CCGCCCGAGCCGATCGCGCTTTCGAGAATGATCCCAGGTACTTGGCGCAGCTTGAAGCCCTTGTAGATGAATAGCCCGACGACGAAGGCGTAGAACGCCGCGACGATCGAGGCCTCGGTCGGGGTGAAGTAGCCGCCGACGATGCCGAAGAGGATGATCACCGTCATCAGCAGCGCCCAGATCGCCGCACGCGAGGAGCGCACCAACTCGCCGAAGCCGAGCCACTCGCCCTTGGGGTAATTCCGCCGCCGCGCGAGGAGGTAGACGGTGAGCAGCATCCCGCCGCCGAGCAGCAGGCCCGGCACCGCGCCGGCGAGAAACATCTTGCCGACCGAAAGCCCGGTGAGGGTGCCGGCGATGATCATCGGCACCGAGGGCGGGATGATCGGGCCGACGGTCGAGGCGGCGGCGGTGAGCGCGGCGGAGAACGGGCCGTCGTAGCCGGATTTCCGCATCGCCGGGATCATCACCGAGCCGATCGAGGCGGTTTCCGCCACCGCGGTGCCGGAGATGCCCGCGAAGATCATCGAACCGGTGACGTTGGCGAGGCCGAGCCCGCCCGGCACGTGGCCGACCAGCGCCTTGCCGAAGCGGACGATCTGATCGGTGATGCCGCCGCCGTTCATCAGATTTCCGGCGAGGACGAAGCCCGGAATGCAAAGCAGCACGAAGCTGTCCATGCCCGAGTACATGAACTGCGGCACCACCGCGAGGTCGATGTCGGCGAGCACCATGTAGATCGCCGAACTGCCGCCGAGGGCGACGGCGATCGGCATTCCGAGGATCAGGGCGAGCGCGAAGGAGCCGAAGAGCGCGGCGATCAGCATCACTCGATCTCCTCGTGCAGGTGCTTCGGCGGGCGGACGCCGAGGAGGCGCGCGCCGGTGAAGAAGATCAGCGCGGCGGGAATGATCACCACCGAAAGGTAGATCCACGCCATCGGCATCTGGAAGGAGCGGGCGCGCTCGATCCAGCCGTTCATCATGTAATCCCAGCTGCCGCGCAGGATCGCGCAGGAGAACGCGATCACCAGCAGATTGGAGAGGGTGTGCGCGACCCTGCGCCCGCCTTCGGGCAGGAGGTTGACGAACAGGTCGACGTTGACGAGTTCGTTCCGGAGCGCGGCGATGCCGCAGCCGAAGGCGACGAGGTAGACGAGGGCGAAGCGCGCCACCTCCTCGGTGAACACCGGCGCGTCGACGCCGGGCAGGCGGCCGACCACCTGCAGCAGCGTGACCGCGATCAGCACGGAAAACGCCGCGATGGTGCCGAGTTCGCAGATCCGGCGCACCGCGCCGACGACGAGATGAAGGGTCCTGGACATGCCGCTCCCTGGCCGCTGGGGAAGTGGGGAAGGAGCGGCCCCGGCGCGCGCCGGGGCCGCGCGCCGAACTCAGGAGATCGCGAGGATCTGCTCGAACAGCGGCTTGACCTCGGGGTTGAGCGCGGCGACGACGGCGTCGTGGCCCTTCTTCGCGAACGCCGCCTTGTCGGACGGCACGAAGGTCATGCCCTTGGCCTTGAGTTCGTCGGCGAGCTTCTTCTCGTCGGCGAGGAAGAGCTCGCGCTCGTAGCTTCCGGCGGTCTTGGCGGCGGCGATGATCGCGTCGCGGTGCGCCTTCGGCATCTTGTCGAGCTTCTTCGCGCCGCCGACGAGGTAGATCCAGCTCACCACGTGCTCGGTGAGGTTCACGCACTTCTGCACTTCGAAGAAGCTCGCCGACTTGATCAGCGCGAGCGGATTCTCCTGCGCCTCGATGGTGTGGTTCTGCAGCGAGGTGAACACCTCGGAGAACGCCATCGGCGTCGGCTTCGCGCCGAGCGCCTGCCAGAAGGAGACGAACAGCGGCACGTTCGGCACCCGCATCTTGAGGCCGTCGAGTTCGTCGGGGGTCATGATCGGGCGGTTGGAGGTGAGGTTGCGCGGCCCGCGCGGGAAGAAGGTGAGCGGGCGGAGCTGGGTCTTGGCCTCGACGTTCTCGGCGATCTTCGCGCCGACCGCGCCGTTCACCACCTTGTCCATGTGGGCGAGGTCGCGGATCGCGTAGGGCACCGCGAGGAGGGCGGCGGAGGGGGCCCAGTTCTGCAGCGATTCGCCGGTGATGGTGAAGTCGACGGTGCCGAGCTGGATGCCCTTGATCAGGTCGGTTTCCTTGCCGAGCTGCTCGTTGGGGAAGACCTTGATCTCGACCTCGCCGTTGGTCATCCGCGCGACTTCCTCGGCGAACTTGAGGCAGGCCTTGTGCCACGGGTCCTGCTCGTTGGCGAGGTGGCCGAGCTTGAGCGTCGTCTTCGCCGCGGCGCGGGCGATGTGGGGAGCGCCGAGGGTGAGCCCGGCGGCGCCGAGACCGACGGTGAACGACCGACGGCTGAGCTTCAAATCCATGAGTTTCGTCCTCCATGTTCCGGTTTACGAGCCGGTTGATCCGGCTTCGTCGGGTGCGGTCCTAGTCGCCGAAGTCGAGCTGGACCTTCATCGTGCTGCCCGGATCGCGGTCGATCAGGGCGAAGGCGTCCTTGGCGTCGCGCGCGGCGAACACCTGCGTCACCAGCGCGCTCGGGTCGATGCGCCCGCTCGCGAACCAGTCCACCACCCGGGGCAGGAGGTGGCGGTTGAGGCGCGAACCGGCGATCGTGAGTTCCTTCTTGACGATCTCCTGCTGGACGATCGGCGTCGGCTCGGCGGTGAAGCCGAGCAGGCCGATGCGCCCCGCCGGGCTGGCCACCCGCGTCGCCTCGTCGATCAGGTGCGGCGCGCCCGCCGCCTCGATCACCAGCGACGGGCCGAGGCCGTCGTTCTCCGATTTCATCGCCTCGGGGACGTTGTCGCGGCGGACGTTGAGCACGCGCGCCGCGCCGATCTCCTTTGCGCGGGCGAGGCGGGCGTCGTCGATGTCGGCGACGATGCAGCGCGCGCCTTCGAGCCGGGCGGCGAGGAGCACGGTCAGCCCGATCATCCCCGCGCCGTAGATCAGCACGGTGTCGGCGGCGTGCGCGCCGCCGGTGCGTTCGAGCACGTTGGCGGCGATCGAGAACGGCTCGGCCATCGCGGCGACGTCGAAGGGAAGCGCGCCGACCGGGATCGCGTTCGCGGCGGGGACCACCAGACGGCTGCGGAAGCCGCCGTCGCGGTGCACGCCCATGACTTCGAGATTGGCGCAGACGTTCGGCCGTCCGACGCGACAGGGGTAGCAGTGGCCGCACGCGACCACCGGGTCGACGACGACGCGGTCGCCGACCGCGAGGCCGGAGACGCCGTCGCCGAGCGCCTCGATCTCGCCCGCGAATTCGTGGCCGATCACGCGCGGGTATTTGGCGAACGGGTTGGTGCCGTGGAGGATGTGAATGTCCGAGCCGCAGATCCCGGCGCGGCGCACGCGGACGCGCACCTCGCCCGCGCGGGGCTCCTCCGGCGCGGTCTCGCGGAGGGTGAGCTGATGGGGCTTTTCGACGACCACTGCGGTCATGGCGGCCTCCTCGGAAGCGATCCTGTACACTAGTATACAAGTTGCGCCGCAGCAACCTCGAGGGTGAAAAAAGTCCCGCCGAAGTCGCCTCCGGCGGGAGTTGTGGGAGCCCACTCAGGAAGGTTTAAGGAAGCTCCGCAAGGGTTTGGCGCGCGCCCTTGGCGTAGAGCGTGGCGAGCGCCTTGGTCACCGGTCCGGCGAAGGCGGGGTTGCCGCCGAGATCGCCGAATACCTCGGAAACCGCGAGATAGGCGGCGGCGAGGCGTTCCGGATCGGGGCCGGTTTCGGCGAAGATCGCCGCGAGTCGCTTGGCGTGCGGGTCGCTCACCTCGATCGCGCCGCCCCGTTCGTCGACGCCGGTGACGTAACGCATCCACGCCGCGACGCCGAGGGCGATGCGGTCGATCGGACGGCCTTCGGCGAGAAGGTCGCGCGCCGAGCCGAGCAGGCGCTGCGGCAGCTTCTGCGAGCCGTCCATCGCGATCTGCCAGGTGCGGTGCTTGAGCGCGGGGTTGGCGAAGCGCTCCATCAGCTTGTCCATGTAGCCCGAGAGGTCGTAGCCCGCGCGCACCGGCACGGTCGGCGCGACGAGGGCCATCAGCGCGCGGATGTGGCGCGCGTAGTCGGGCTGCGCGATCGTCTCCGCGATCGTCTGGAAGCCGCCGAGGTAGCCGAGGTAGGCGAGCGACGAGTGGCTGCCGTTGAGCAGGCGCAGCTTCATCAGCTCGTAGGGCGCGACGTCGTCGACGATCTCCGCCCCCGCGCTCTCCCATGCCGGGCGTCCGGCGGTGAAGTGGTCCTCGATCACCCACTGTTTGAACGGCTCGGTCATCACCGGCCAGGCGTCGGTCATGCCGAGCGCGCCGGCGACCATTTCGCGGTCGGCGTCGGTGGTGGCGGGGACGATGCGGTCGACCATCGTCGAGGGGAAGGCGACGGCCTCCGCCACCCACGCGCCGAGCGCGGTGTCGCGCGCGGCGGCGAGCGCGACGATCAGCCCGGCGGTGAGCTGGCCGTTGTGCGGCAGGTTGTCGCACGACATCACCGTGAACGGCGGCACCCCGGCGGCGCGGCGGCGCGCCAGCGCCTCGACGATGAATCCGGGCGCGGAAACCGGCGCGCCCGGCTCGGCGAGGTCGTGGACGATGTCGGGGTGGGCGAGGTTGAGTTCCCCGGTCGCCGGGTCGTGGCAGTAGCCCTTCTCGGTGATGGTGAGGCTGACGATGCGCACCTCGGGCGCGCACATCGCCGCAAGCAGCGCCGCCGGAT
>QKGW01000571.1 GCA_003250275.1 Alphaproteobacteria bacterium | reverse complement strand
GTGCGGTTCGAGATTTCAGGAGGTTTCCATGACCGTTCACTTCATCGGCGCCGGTCCGGGCGCGCCCGACCTCATCACCGTGCGCGGCCTCAAGCTGATCGAAAGCTGCCCGGTCTGCCTCTACGCCGGTTCGCTGGTGCCGCGCGCCGTGGTCGCCGCCGCGCCGCAGGACGCACGCATCCTCGATACCGCGAAGATGAACCTCGACGAGATCATCGACGAGATGAAGGCCGCCCACGACAAGGGGCAGGACGTCGCCCGCGTCCACACCGGCGACCCGTCGCTGTTCGGCGCGATCGACGAGCAGATGCGCCGCCTCGACGCGCTCGGCATCGATTACGACGTCACTCCCGGCGTGCCCGCCTACTGCGGCGCGGCGGCCTCGCTCAAGCGTCAGTTCACCTTGCCGACGATCAGCCAGACGATCGTGCTGACCCGCACCAACGTGCGCACCTCGCCGATGCCCGAGGGCCAGGACCTCACCACCATCGGCAAGACCAAGGCGACCCTCGCGATCCACCTCTCGGCGTCCAACGTCCGGCAGATCGTCGACGAGCTTTCGCCGATCTACGGCGCGGACTGCCCGTGCATCGTCGCCTACCGCGTCACCTGGCCGGACGAAATGATCATCCGCGGAAGAGAAGGTGAAGGCCTCGGGGATCAAGATGACCGCCCTCGTGCTCGTCGGCCACGCCCTCGCGGAAAACCCGGAATACCCGGACAGCTTCCTCTACGACCGCAACTTCACCACCGGCACCCGCGACGCGAAGCCGGAATAACACCGGTCCGGGCGCTGCCCGGACCCGCACCGGGCCTCGGGTCCTGTGAACCCGTTTGTTTGGTTTCCGCATAGCGGGATAACCCGTTCGCGCCGAAACCAGAACGCCCAGGAAGGTGCGGAGGGACCGAATCCCTCCGCACCTTATCCTTAATTCCTCATTCCTACCTCACCCGCCCCGGCGCAGCAGATCGATCGCGGCGTTGAGCTGGCTCATCCGCTCATGACTGCCGGTAGGGCTGTCCGGGTGGTGGATGGTGGCGAGCGCGCGAAAGCGGGCGCGGACCGTTGCGAAGGCGGGTTTGACCGCGGGTGGGAATCCGAGGACGTGGAGCGCTTCATCGCGGTTGCGGATGCCGCCGGGCAGCGGCGTGAACGCGAGCGCGGCGACGGTGGCGCGCAGGCGCTCGTTTTCCGCCTCGACCCGGCCGAGGCGGTCGAGGGCTTCCGCCACCGCCGGGTCGAGCACGGCGGGAGGCTTGGGTTCCGGCGATCGTTTCGGGTCGATGGCGAGATCGATGCGGCCTTCGGCGAGGGCGAGGGCGAGACCGAGGGCGCGGCGGATCTGAACCGCGTCGGACCCCGGCGCCATGCGCACTTGCAACCTGGGCTTGCGGCGCCACGGACGCCCGACGGCGGGACCGGACTTGAGGATCACCGTCTCGCGGTCGCCCGCGCCGGGCTCGCCCGGATCGGGTGCGGCGTCGACCGCCGCGGCGGGCAACGCGAGCAGGATCGAGCGCGCGAGGTCGGCGGCGTTGACGCCGCGGCGGTCGGCGAGCGCGGTCACCGCGTCGCGGAACCACGCGGCGCAGGGCACGGTGTAGGAAACTTTGGAAGCCAAGCGGAATCCCCCGAGTCGGCGCGGCGTCACGGTTCGCCGCCGCAACGAGTCTAGCGCGATTCGCGCGGGCATCAACTGCGTTTGGTGTTAGGCGTCCGCCTCGGGGTCGAGAGCGCGCCGGATCGCGGCAAGAAGATCATTGTTTCTCAACGGCTTCTTGAACACGGCGACGACCCCTTCCATCTCCATCGCGCGCTTCTCGGAATCATCCTCGGGGGTGAAGAAGCCCGAATAGAGGATGATCGGCAGCGCCGGATGGCTCTGGTGCAGGCGGCGGATCAGGTCGACGCCGTTGCCGTCGGGCATCGAGAGATCGACGATCGCGAGATCGGGGCAGGATTTCGCCACGCTCTCCACCGCTTCGGCGACGCGATGCGCCTGAGTCACCTGGAATCCCGCGGATTCCAGGACCAGGGAGATCGCCTCGCAGGCGAGCAGGTTGTCATCGACGATCAGGATCGTGGGCATGTTCGCCTTCGTGTTCGGGGCCGGAGAGCGGAATCCAGATGGTGAAGGTGGAGCCGAGGCCCGGCTCGCTGTCGACGTCGATGCGCCCGCCCCAGTTGCGCACGATGCCGAAGGCGACGGCGAGCCCGAGGCCGGTGCCGTGTCCCTCATCCTTGGTGGTAAAGAAGGGCTCGAAGATCCTCTGTTTCAAGGCATGATCTATGCCCTTGCCGGTATCGACCACCGCCACCGCCACCGCCGGACGGGTCTCCGGTTCGGCCTCGGTGCCGTCGGCGTAGCGCAGCATGTCGGCGCGGCAGTCGACGCGGAGGGTGCCCGCGTGGTCCATCGCGTCGGCGGCGTTGGTGACGAGGTTGGTGAGCACTTGGCCGAATTCGCGGCGGTCGAGCCGCGCCGCCGCGCCCTCGGGAATGCCGTCGTCGACCGAAACCTCGAGGCGGATCTGCGACGGCAGGCCGGGACGGATGAACGCGAGCGCGTCGAACAGGGCCGGAACGATCGGAGTGTCGCCCTCCGCCACCGGCGCGTTGCGGGCGAAGGTGAGCACCCCGCGGACGATGGTTTCGGCACGTTCGGCGGCGTCGGTGATGCGCCCGAAGCAGCGCGCGACGAGCGAATCCGGCTCCGCCTGGGCGAGGCCAAGTTCCGACAGCGAAAAGATCGGCTGCAACGTATTGTTGAGTTCGTGCGCGACGCCCGAGGCGAGCTGGCCGAGCGCTTCCATCTTCTGGCGGTTCTGCTCGATGTCGCGCAGGCGGATGTCCTCGGTGCGGTCCTCGATCCGCCACACCCAGCCGCCGTCGGCCATGGTGTGGGCGGAAAAGCGCAGGTGGTGCCCGCCGATCCAATGCACGTCGTCGGCGTTCGGCGGATGGATCAGGCGGTCCATGCGCGCGCGCACCTGCCCCTCGGTGACGCCGACGCCGAACGCGCCGAGGGTCGCGAGGAAGCGGAAGATCGCGATCGCCGGGGTGCCGGGCCGCGCGAGCGGCGAAGGCAGGCGCAGCATCTCGGGGAAGCGCGCATTCCATTCCATCAGCGTGTCGTCGGGGTTGAACGCGGCGAGGCCGTGGTCGAGCGCGTCCATGGTGATGCGCAGGAGGTCGGTGCGCTCGGCGAGCTGGTGCTCGCGGTCTTCGAGCGCGCGCACCGCGCGGCGGCGGTCGGTGATGTCGGTGATCAGCGCCGCGACGCGCAGCGGCCTGCGGCCCATCGGCGGGCGCTGGTAGACCCAGTCGACCTCGACCTCGCGCGCCGAGCCGTCGGGGCGGTAGAGGAAAACGGTGGTGAAGCGCGGGTCGGGCTGGCGGCGATGGCGGATCGCGCGGATCACCTCCGCCAGCATCGGGCGCGAGGCCTCGGTGCCGAGGCGTTCGAACGGGTGGCCGAGCAGGTCCATCGCCGCGCAGCCGATGATCTCGCCCGCCATCGGGTTGGCCTGGACGATCAGGCCGCGCTCGTCGATCTCGACCAGGCCGATCGGCAGCGAATCGAGCAGCGCCTTGGTCCGGCCGACGGTGTGCTCGGCGTCCTCTTGGCGCTCGCGGGTGCGCGAGGCGAAGCCGCCCGCGACCAGCCCCACCGCGACCAGCACCGCGTTGCCGAGTTCGAGGTCGAGCGGCACCGGCCCGTCGGCGACCGTGAAGCTGCCCGCGAGCCCGGCGGCGAGCGCCGCCGCCGCGCCGCCGACGAGGTTGCCGGTGAGCGCCGCCGCGAGCACCGCGAGCGCCGCGCCGATCAGCGGCCAGCCGCCCTCGGCGGCGAACCCGCCGAGGCAGGCGGCGAGGAACACGCACACCCCCATCACTCCGAGGTCGACGGCGCGGGTCGGCCAGCCCCAGCGGTTGCGCAACGGCGGCGGAAAGCCGCGCGGCTCGGCGAGGCGGTAGAGCGCGGCGAACGGATAGAGCCAGGCGAGCGCTCCGGCGAGCGGGTCGAGAACCGTGCCGATCCCGGCCTCGGGCGATGCCGCGAAGAGTGCCGGCAGCGCGCCGAGCAACGCGGCGGCGGCGGCGACGCAGCCGCCTTCGAGAATGCCGCGCCCGGTCCAGCGCACCGGCGGCGCGACCGCGCGCACCCGCAGCACCAGCGCCGCGAGGGCGAAGGCGGCGAGCGGCGGCCACGCGACGATCCCCGGTCCGGCGAGCCCGAGGAGCACGGTGGCGGCCCCGGCGGCGGTCGCCGCGCCGAGCCACGCCGGTCCCCACAGCCAGCCGAGCGCGAGGCACCACGCGCCGATGCCGGGCAGGAGCGGCGCGCCCTCGGGCGTCACCGCCGCTGCATCCGCCGCCGCGACCAGCGCGAAGCCGCCGAAGAACAGCAGCCAGCGGCGCGCCGAAGGGCTCGACGGGAAGAAGCTCGGGATGCGGGACGGGCGGGTGTCGGTCATCGGGTTTCCGGCGCGGGGAATGCGTTGATCGGCCCTGGCCGATCCCCCATCTTGGAGATTGGCCCCGGCGTCGCCGCCGGGTCAAGGGAGTGAAAGGACACCATGAAGCATACCATTCAAGTCTGCATCCGCTGCAACTTCACCAAGACCGAGGAAGAAAGGGAAGGCCAGCGCGGCGGGGCGCAACTCTACGAGCGGCTGATGAAGAAGTTCGAGAAGTGGCCGCTCAAGGACGAGTTCGCGGTCGAGCAGACGCGTTGCATGGGCGCGTGCGGCAGCGCCTGCGTCGTCGCCTTCCAGGCGCCGGGCAAGGTCAGCTGGGTTTTCGGCAGCCTCAACCCGCGCTTCGCAATTCCGGGAATTCTCGAGTTCGCGGAGAAGTACCGCGACTCTCCGAGCGGCATGGTGGCCTACGCCGACCGGCCGCCGGATCTCGCCGCCGGCCTGCTCGCGCGGCTGCACCCGGTCGGGTCGAAGCCGTCGACGGCGGCCGCGATCGCCGCGGGTGCGGCGGTCAGCGGCGGGGATTGCTGAGGCGGATCACTCCGCCGAGGCGGGCGAGAGTGGCGCGAGGCGCGGCGACCGGTTGCCAGGGAACCAGTTGACCCAGGCGCGGTAGTCGACCACCGGCCCGACGACGAACAGCGACGGGTTCGGCAGGTCGCTCTCCGCCGCATCGGCGGCGCAACGCTCGAGCGTCGAGATCAGCACCCGCTGGTGCGGCGTGCTCGCGCGCGAAACGATCGCGCAGCACTCGGTCGGCTCGCGGCCGCCGGCGATCATCTTCTCGGCGATATGCGCGAGCGACTTCATCGGCCTGTAGATCACGATCACCGGCACCGTGCGCGCGAGTTCCTCCCACGCGACGCGGCGCGACATCCCGCCCGACTCGTCGTGGCCGGTAACGAACGCC
>QKGW01000536.1 GCA_003250275.1 Alphaproteobacteria bacterium | reverse complement strand
GGTGATCGAGCGCGGCACAGCGCTCGGGCGCGGCATCGCCTTCTCCACCACCGAGGAGGGCCACGTCCTCAACGTCCGCGCCGAGGCGATGGGCGGCTTCCCCGACCGCATCGGCGATTTCGTCGCGTGGCTCGAAGCCACCGGACGCCCGGCCGACCCCAAGGCCTACGTCCCCCGCGCGGTCTACGGCGACTATCTCGAAGCCCTCGCCCAGCCGCCGCTCGCGGCGGGCGCGCTTGAGGTCGTGCGCGGCACCTGCATCGGCCTGAGCGAAACCGCCGACGGGGTGGTCGCGGAGCTCGAGGGCGGCCGCACGCTCGTCGGCGACTACGCCGCCGTCGCCACCGGTAACGAAGGCCCGCTGCTCGACGACGCGGCGCAAAGCGGCTGGGACCGCAACCGCGCCGCGATCGCGCCCGACGCGGCGGTGCTGATCAAGGGCACCGGCCTCACCATGGTCGATCAGGTGATCGCGCTCGGGCGGATCGGTCATCGCGGCCGGGTGATCGCGGTGTCGCGCCGCGGTCTGGTGCCGCGTCCGCACGTCGAACCCGCCGCGCCGCCCGCGAGCCTCGCACCGCCGCTCGGCGCGCCGCTCAGCGCGACGCTGCGCTGGGTGCGCGCCGAAATCCTCCGCAACGGCGATTGGCGCGCGGTGATCGACGGCCTCCGCCCCCATTCCCACGCGCTCTGGCAGGCATGGAACGCCGCCGAGAAGCGCCGCTTCTCCCGCCATCTCAGGCCGTATTGGGACGTCCACCGGCATCGCGGCGCGCCCGCGCCGGTGGCGGTGGTGGAGGCGGCGCGCGCGAGCGGGCGGCTGCGCGTCGTCGCGGCGCGCCTCGACCCGGTGCGCGAGGAGGACGTGGGCCTCGTCGTCGGCTTCCGCCATCGCGGCAGCGGCGCGGCGGAGACGGTAATCGTCGACCACGTGATCGATTGCAGCGGCGCCGCCGTCGACCCGGCGCGGGTCGGCAATCCGCTGATCGCGTCGCTCCTGCGCGGCGGCTTCGCGCGCGCCGACGACAGCGGCGTGGGGCTGGCGGTGGGCGACCTCGGCGCGCTGATCGGCGCCGACGGCACGCCCTCCGAGCGCCTCTTCGCGCTCGGCCCGGTGGCGCGCGCCCGCTATTGGGAGAGCATCGCGATCGCCGAGATCCGCGCGCAGTGCGCGGCGCTCGCGCGGCGGCTCACAGCGGCAGCGCCAGCCGAACCCTGAGCCCGCCGAGGGGCGAATCCGCCAGCTCGATGTCGCCGCCGTGGCTGCGCGCCACGTCGCGCGCGATGGTGAGGCCGAGGCCGACGCCGCCGGTCTCGCGGTTGCGCGAGCTTTCGATGCGGAAGAACGCGCGGAACACGTCGTCGCGCTTCTCGGGCGGGATGCCGGGGCCGTCGTCGTCGATGAGAATTTCCACCGCGTCGCCGCGCTGGCCGACCCGCACCGAAACGTGCGCGGCGTAGCGCGCCGCGTTGGAGACGAGGTTGGAAAGGCAGCGCTCCACCGCCTGCGGCCGGAGCGGCAGGGTGAGGCCGCGCTCGATGTGCAGGTCGACCGGTGCGCCGTTGCGGGTGAACCGCCCGACCACGCTCTCGACGAGGTCGGAGATGTTGGTCGGGCGCATTCCCTCGCGGCCCTCGCCGCGCGCGAACGCGAGGTAGCCCTCGACCATCCGCTCCATCTCGTCGACGTCCTCCTTGAGGTCGGCGGCGGAGGGGTCGCCCGGCATCATCGCGAGCTGCAGCTTCATCCGCGTCAGCGGCGTGCGCAGGTCGTGCGAAACGCCCGCGAGCATCTCGGTGCGCTGGTCGATCTGGCGCTTGATGCGCTCGCGCATCAGCAGGAACGCCTGCGCCGCCTGACGCACCTCGGTCGCGCCCTCGGGCTTGAACCACGGCGCGTCGCGCCCCTTGCCGAAGCTGTCGGCGGCGACCGCGAGGCGGCGCACCGCGCGCACCTGGTTGTTCATGAAGATCGTCGCGATGCCGAACAGCAGCAGCGAGGTGCCGACCATCCACAGCAGGAACAGGTAGACGGTGAACGACGACAGACGCTTCTTCGGCGAGGCGATGGTGACCACCGCGTCGGCGGTCTGCACGCGGATCTCGATGGCGCGGTCGTCGCCCGCGTCGCGCAGTTGGAACGGCAGGGTGAGGGTGTCGCGCAGCGCGTCGGAAAGCGGCGCGAGCGAGATGTCGGAATCCCCGGCGGGCAGGTTGCGCAGCACCTCGCCGTCCTCGAAGCTCATGTCGAGCTGCATGTGGCGGCGCGCCTCCGCGACGATCCACGCGCGCGAGGCGGGGCCGGGGTGGTCGCGCAGGTAGGCGACGATCACGCCGACGTCGCCCGCCACCGATCCGGCGAGGCGGCGGGTGATGGTGCCCCAGTGGCGGTCGTAGAACACCGTCGCGGTGACCAGCTGCAGCAGGATCAGCGGCGTGAGGATGATCAGCAGCGAGCGGCCGAGCAGGCTCTTCGGCAGCAGCCGCTTGAAGCGGAGGCGCCGCTCCGGCTGCGTCGCATGGAGTGCGTCGTCGGACATCGCCTCCTCACTCGGGCATCAGCATGTAGCCCTTGCCGCGCACGGTCTGGAGATAACGCGGCAAACGCAGATCGGACTCGATCTTCTTGCGCAGGCGGGTGACCTGCACGTCGACGGTGCGCAGATTGCGCGAAACCCCGGTGGCGGCGGCGAGCTCGTCGCGCGAGAGGATCTCGCCCGGATGGCGCGCGAGCTCCTTGAGCAGCGCCGCCTCGGCGGGGGTGAGGCGCACCGCCTCCTCGCCCTTCATCAGCGCCTCGCGGCGGACGTCGTAAACGCACTCGCCGAGGCTCAGCACCTCGGCCGCGCCGTCGGCCGCCTGCGGCACCTCGGGGCGGCGGATGCGGCGCAGGATCGCGTTGATCCGGAGCAGCAGTTCGCGCGGGTCGAACGGCTTGGTGAGGTAGTCGTCCGCGCCCGAGGAGAGGCCGCCGATGCGGTCGTCCGCCTCGCCCATCGCGGTGAGCATCAGGATCGGCACGTCCTTGGTCTCGCGCAGGCTGCGGGTCAGCGCCATGCCGTCCTCGCCGGGCATCATCACGTCGACGATGAGGAGATCGAATTCGAGCGACAGCAGCGCCTGACGCGCCTCCGCGGCGTCCGCCGCCTGGCTCACCATGAAGCCGTTGTCGGTGAGGTAGCGCTGCAGCAGCCCGCGCAGGCGGGTGTCGTCGTCGACCACGAGAATGTGGTTCGGGGCCTCGCTCATCGGTCCCCTCCGCTCACGACGCGCCGCCGCGCCAGCCCGGCAGCGGCGGAGTCGTCTGCGCCGGGAAGCGGGCGCGGTCGTTCTCGTTCATGATGTTGAGCATCACCTTGCGGAACCCTTCCACCGCCTCGGCGCCGGCCTCGCGGTAGGCACGCGCGAGCAGCTTGCGCTGGTTTTCGGTGAGCTGGCGTTCGAGTTCGACGCCGCGCGGCGAGAGCTCCAGGAGTCGCTGGCGGCGGTCGCGCAGGCCGGGCCGCTGGTGGATGTAGTCCTCCTTGAGCAGCTGGCTCAAGACCCGCGATAAGCTCTGCTTAGTTATGCGCAAAGTCGATAGCAGGTCCGACACGCTGATCCCCGGCTGGCGGCCGACGAAATAGATCACCCGGTGGTGGGCGCGGCCAAGTCCTTGTTGTGCAAGGATTTCATCTGGCTCGTTGGTGAATTCGCGGTAACCGAAGTAGAGCAGTTCGATCCCCTGCCGCAATTCCTCGTCGCGCAGGAACAGCGGATTGATTCGGGTCGTTACGTCAGCCATGTTGACATAATCCGTGTTGGATGTTACGCAGAGCATCACCAAATCGGAAACAATCGCAAACAAATCGAGACTTCGCCATGTCACTTGTTCCCTTCGACGACCGCGACGGCTTCATCTGGTTCGATGGCCGCCTGGTCCCGTGGCGCGACGCCAAGATCCACGTCCTCGCGCATGGCTTTCATTATGCCTCTCTGGTGTTCGAAGGCGAACGCCTTTACGACGGCGTGATCTTCAAGGGCCAGGAGCACACCGAGCGCCTGTTCAAGTCCGCGGAGACGATGGACTTCACCATCCCCTATTCCATGGACGAAATCAACGCGGCGAAGCAGGCCGCGATCGAGGCCAACAAGCTCACCAACGGCTACGTCCGCCCGTTCGCCTGGCGCGGCTCGGAGCAGATGGGCGTCTCCGGCAAGCTCAACAAAATCCACGTCTCCATCGCGGTGTGGGAATGGCCGTCGTACTTCACTCCGGAAGCGCGCATGGCCGGCCTCACCGTGCAGACCGGCAAGTGGCGCCGCCCGGCGCCGGATTCGATCCCCTGCCACGCGAAGTGCGCGGGCGTGTACATGATCTGCACGCTCAACAAGCACGCCGCCGAGGCCGCGGGCTTCAACGAGAGCCTGATGCTCGACCATAAGGGCCGGATCGCCGAAACCACCGGCGCGAACCTGCTGTTCGTGCGCGGCGACGAAATCCACGCGCCGATCCCGGAAACCTTCCTCAACGGCATCACCCGCCAGACCGTGCTGCAGCTCGCCAAGCGCCGCGGCTACAAGGTGATCGAACGCGCCATCCTCCCCGAGGAACTGCCGCTGTTCAACGAGGCCTTCGTTACCGGCACCGCCGCCGAGGTCACCCCGGTCCAGTCGATCGACCAGCACCAGTTCCCCGGCCGCGAGGTCACCAAGGTGCTGATGCAGGACTACGAGGACCTCGTCCACGGCCGCCTCTCCCTCGAAGCCGCCGCCTAAGGCGCTCCGA
>QKGW01000080.1 GCA_003250275.1 Alphaproteobacteria bacterium | reverse complement strand
TACAGCAACTATTCGATCTTCGACGTTGCGAGCAACGACGAGCTCCACACCCTGTTGCAGGACCTGCCGCTCTATCCCTACAGCAGCTTCGCGGTCACGCCGCTCGCCACCCACCCCTCGGACATCGCCGCCCAATAGGCGGCGCACGGAGACCCCCGATGGCTCATCTTCCCCTGCTGCTCACCACGGAACTCGGCGGTGCGGCGCGACCGCTTCTGGTGGTCGGCCCGTCGCTCGGCACCGCGGTCGCGCCGCTGTGGTCCGCGGTGGCGGCACGGCTCGCGGACCGGTTCACCGTGCTCGGCTTCGACCTGCCCGGCCACGGCGCGTCCATCAACGCCGCGCCCGCGGCGCGGATGCAGGCGCTCGCCGCCGCCGCGCTCGCCGCCGTCGACGCCTTCCAGGCGCGCACCGGCGCCACCGGCCAGCCGTTCTTCTATGCCGGGGTGTCGGTGTCGGGATGCATCGGGATGCAACTGCTGCTCGACGCGCCCGATCGGGTAAGCCGCGCGGTGATCCTCAATTCCGCGGCGCGCATCGGCGACGCCGCGGGATGGCGCGACCGGGCGGCGCTGGTGCGCGCTCAGGGATGCGCCGCGCTGCGCGACGCCTCGGCGGCGCGCTGGTTCGCGCCGGGCTTCGCCGACGCCCATCCCGAGGTTGCCGAGGCGCTTCTCCGCTCGCTTTGCGACGCCGACGCGGCGGGCTACGCCGGGGTCTGCGAGGCGCTCGCGGATTTCGACGTGCGCGCCCGGCTCGCGGAGATCGCCGCGCCGGTCCTCGCGATCGGCGGCGCCGACGACATGGCGACCCCGCCGGAATGCCAGCGGGCGCTCGCCATGGGCGTCCGCGACGGCCGGGTGGAAATCCTCGATGCCACCGCCCACCTCGCTCCGGCGGAACAGCCTGACGAGGTGGCGCGTCTGATCGGCGATTTCCTCGCCTGACGCCGGTTACGGCACCAGGCGGTAGCCGCCGGTGTCGGTGACGAGGATCTGCGCGTTGGAGGGATCTTTCTCGATCTTCTGGCGCAGGCGGTAGACGTGGGTTTCGAGGGTGTGGGTGGTGACCGCCGGGTTGTAGCCCCAGACCTCGTGCAACAGCACTTCGCGCGCCACCACGTCGCCCGCGCGGTAGAGGAACTTGAGGATCGAGGCTTCCTTCTCGGTGAGGCGGACGATGCGGTCGTCGTTCTCGACGAGGTGCTTGGAGGCGGGCTGGAAGGTGTAGGGGCCGATGGTGAGAACCGCGTCGTCGCTGTTCTCGAAGGTGCGGATCAGCCCGCGCAGGCGTTGCAGCAGCACCGCGATGCGGAACGGCTTGGCGAGGGTTTCGGTGACGCCGCCGATGTCGCCCGCGTCCTCGGGCGGCTCGCCGCCGATGATCAGCGCTGGCCACATCACCCCCTCGGCGCGGAGGCGGCGCAGAAGCGCGGCGCCGGTGCCGTCGGGCAGCGCGGCGGCGACGATCAGCGCATCGTAGCGTTTGGCGGCGGCCAAGGTGCCGCCCTCGGCCACCTGCGCGGCGGTTTCGACGGTGGCAAAGCCTTCCTGGGCAAGGATCTGCTCGGCAACCGACCGCCGCAGCACGGCATCGCTTTCGACAATCAGAACGCGTCGGCCTGCCATAAACCTCTCCGGCGCTTTACATTCGCTGCACGAGGGGACATATCTTCACCCGGTCTCAGATATAACGATTCCCCCATGGGCGAGCCAGGGCTTTCCGGCCCGGCAGATTTTGTCTAAGGTTTCTGCCCTGGTTTTCTAGCATGGCAACGATGTCCCGCCCCGCTTCTCCTCTCTTCCCCGGTCTGTTCGCGCCCGTCGGCGACGGCGCTTCGCGCTGGGCGCCCGAACCCGGCGCGCTGCTCTCGGTCAACCGCATCATCGACGAGGTGCGCCGCGGCGCGGTCGCGGGCATCGCCAACCGGGAAACCGGCGCGCGCGTCGGCGTGCTCGCGATCGAGGCCGCGGGCAGCGACCCGCTCGCCGCGTTCGCCGCGAGCCTCGGCGGGCCGCCGCGCCTCGCGCTCACCGGACGCCGCGCCGTGGTCCTTGGCCTGTGGGCCGACGACGGTCACGCCGAGCCGCCGAAGGTGGTGGTGGTCGAGGGCGACATCGCCGCGATCGCACAGCTCTGCCTGCGCGCCGCCGATCCGCTGGTGGCCGCCGCGCCCCTGCCGCACGGCATCGCGGTGCGCGCCGCCGCGCCCGACGGCATCGACGCCGCTGCGGTCCACTTGATGAAGCGCGCGCGCCTGATGCCCGCCGCCGCGGTGATCGACGTCGCCGCCGGCCGCGGCGACGCCGACCTGCTGTGGGCCGAAGGCGCGGACGTGCTGCACCACGAGCACCTGCTCGCGCTCAGCCTGCAACCGGTGAGCCGCGCCCACGTCCCGCTTGCCGACGCGGTGGAGACCACGGTGATCGCCTTCCGCCCGTCCGACGGCGGCATCGAGCACCTCGCGCTGGTGATCGGCACGCCGCAGCCCGGCCAGCCGGTGCTGACGCGCCTGCATTCGGAATGCTTCACCGGCGACTTGCTCGGCTCGTTGCGCTGCGACTGCGGCGACCAGCTGCGCGGCGCGATCAAGGAAATCGCCCAGGCCGGCGCGGGCATCCTGCTCTACATGGCGCAGGAAGGCCGCGGCATCGGCCTGGTCAACAAGCTACGCGCCTACGATTTGCAGGACGCCGGCTTCGACACCATGGAAGCCAACGAACAGCTCGGCTTCGACGACGACGAGCGGATCTACCTCCCCGCCGCCGCGATGCTGCGCCAGCTGGGCTTCCTCGAGGTACGCCTGCTCACCAACAACCCGGCCAAGGTCGAGGCGCTGTCGCGCCACGGCGTCGCGGTGGTCGAGCGGGTGCCGCACGTGTTCCCCTCGAACGCACACAACCGCGATTACCTCGAAGCCAAGCGGATCAAGGGCGGTCATCTTTTCTGACCCGCCCGGCAATTCCTGCCCCGCCGCCGCCGCCCGAAACCGCCGGTTTCGCGATAAATTCCGTGTTTTCAACGAGATGATCTTTGGCACCGCGCTTGCGTAAATGAGCGCGGAGGTTGCCCATGATCACCGACGCCACGACATCGACGTATACGCCGACGCGCGACGCCGCCAGCATCACGCCGCGCGCGGAAATCCGCGGCGCCGACGCCGCGGTGGACGGCGGCGATACGTCGTTTTCGCTGATCGGCGACGGCGAACTGTCGTTCTGGGACTTCCTCGACGTCATCAATCCGCTGCAGCACATTCCGCTGCTCAACAGCGCCTATCGCGAGCTGACCGGCGACACCATCAAGCCGATCATGAAACTTGCGGGCGGCGCGCTCTTCGGCGGTCCGCTCGGCCTCGGGCTCGCCGCCGTCGACGTCGGCCTCGAAGGCACCACCGGCAAGGACACCGGCCAGCACGTCGCGGCGCTGTTCAAGGGCGAGGACGATCCGCGCGGCACCGCCTACCGTCTCTACAACGAAGCGGTGGCGAACGAGGACGGCTGGCGCGACAACTCCGAGGCGCTCGCCAAGGCGGAGCAAATGCTCGCCGCGCTCGACCGCGCCGACGCGACGGTTCAGACCGCCGCGGTTGCGCCGACGCTCACCGTGGTCCCCGCCGCTGCCGCATCCACCACACCCGACGCCGATACCGAGACCCTGCCGCCCTGGGACGCGTCCGCCGCCACACCGGCGACGCGCCCGGCGGAAGGCAAGGCGTTCCCGATGCCGGACCGCCGCCGAGCCCAGGACCCGCGCCCGGTTACCGAGGCGCGCGCGCATCGCACCGACGCGGCGACCCCGCCCACGAGCCTCGACCAGGTCCCGCCCGGCCTCTCGGCGCAGGCGATGGAGGCCGCCGGGCTGACCCCGGATGCGGTGCAGCAGGTGCTCAAGCAGCACGCCCAGACCAAGGCCGAGGACACCGCCCTCGCCGCCTCCGCACCGGCGAAGCCGTCCGCCCAGGCGGCGGCGCAGACCGCCTCCCTGCCGGTCGACCAAAGCGAGCCGTTGTGGTTCTTCGACCGGATGAACGCCGCCCTCGACAAATACCGCGCCGCGCAGGACCTCGCGCCCGCGATGGCCGCGCCGTGACGGTCTTCCACGTCGACGCCGCCGACGCGACGCTGTTCTGGACCGGTGCGCCCGCCCCGCTCGCCTGCGCGCTCGGGCGCGGCGGCACGGTGCGCGACAAGCACGAGGGCGACGGCGCAACGCCGGTGGGCCGCTGGCGGCTGCGCTGGGTCTACTACCGGCCCGATCGCGAAGCCGCGCCGCGCACCGCGCTGCCGGTACGCGCCATCGACCCCGGCGACGGCTGGTGCGATGCGCCCGCCGATCCTCTCTACAATCGCCCGGTGCGGCTGCCCTATCCGGCGTCGTGCGAGGTCTTGCGGCGCGCCGACGGGCTCTACGATCTCGTCGTGGTGCTCGGATACAACGACGCGCCGGTAGTCCCCGGCGCGGGCAGCGCGATCTTTCTCCACGTCGCGCGCGAACGCTTTGAGCCGACCGCGGGATGCGTGGCGCTCGCCGCTGCGGATCTGCGCCGCCTGATCGCCGCGGCGAAGCCCGGCGACGTCCTCGAAATATCCGGTTAGAGCGGCGGCCGCACGCCGAAGATCGCCGAACCGACGCGCACCAGCGTCGCACCCAGGCTCACCGCGATCGGGTAATCGTCGCTCATTCCCATGCTCAGTTCCGCGAGGCCGTGGCGCGCGGCGATCTTGCGCAGCAGGGCGAAGTGCGGCGAGGGCTCCTGCCCAACCGGCGGG
>QKGW01000459.1 GCA_003250275.1 Alphaproteobacteria bacterium | reverse complement strand
GCAAGGAAGTGATGCCCGAAGGCGTGCGCGTGCTCGAAGCCGCGGCGAAGAAGTTCGGCTTCACCCTGAACCTGCAGGACCACGACTTCGCCAGCTGCGACTACTACGCCAAGCACGGCCAGATGATGCCCGACGACTGGAAAGCGCGCATCGGCCCGGCGGACGCGCTGTTCTTCGGCGCGGTCGGCTGGCCCGACATCGTGCCTGACCACGTCTCCCTGTGGGGCTCGCTGCTGCAGTTCCGTCGCGGCTACGACCAGTACGTCAACCTCCGCCCGGTGCGGCTGATGCCCGGCGTCAAATGCCCGCTCGCCGGACGCGAGCCCGGCTCGATCGACTTCATGGTGGTGCGCGAGAACACCGAGGGCGAATACTCCTCGGTCGGCGGCACGATGTTCGCCGGAACCGAACGCGAGGTGGTGATCCAGGAAACCGTGATGAGCCGCGTCGGTGTCGACCGCATCCTCAAGTTCGCCTTCGACCTCGCGCAGAAGCGCCCGCGCAAGCACGTCACCTCCGCCACCAAGTCGAACGGTATCGCGATCACCATGCCCTACTGGGACGAGCGCGTCGTCGAAATGGCGAAGAACTACCCGGACGTGACCTGGGACAAGTACCACATCGACATCCTCACCGCGAACTTCGTCCTCCACCCCGACCGCTTCGACGTCGTCGTCGCCTCCAACCTCTTCGGCGACATCCTCTCCGACCTCGGCCCCGCCTGCACCGGCACCATCGGCATCGCGCCCTCGGCCAACATCAACCCGACCCGTGCCATGCCCTCGCTGTTCGAACCGGTGCACGGCTCCGCTCCCGATATCGCGGGCAAGGGCATCGCCAACCCGATCGGCCAGATCTGGTCCGCCGCGATGATGCTCGACTTCCTCGGCGAGGAAGAGACGGGCAAGGCCATCGTCGCCGCGATCGAAACCGCGATCTCTAATCCCGCAACCCGCACCCGCGACCTCGGCGGCACCGCCGATACCACCGCCGTCGGCCAGGCCATCGTCGCGGCGCTTTGAGGAAAACCAGGGCAGGGGCTCCGCCCCTGACCCCGCCGGAGGGTCTTGGACCCTCCGGACCTCCCGGACATTTCCAAAGCAAAAGGGCCCTCGTTCGAGGGCCCTTTTGCTTTGGAAGCGAATGGGGTCTGGGGCCCAAGGCCCCAGCGGGTCCAGGGCAGCGCCCTGGCCTGGTTGTCCTTCAGAGCGCGGTGATGGTGACTTGGACGTCGGCGGGTTTGGCGGTGTAGGGGGAGGAGGTGACGAGGACGTGGGCGCCGGCGCGGGCGTAGTCGGCGGCGTTGGCGGCGGTGATGCCGCCCGCGGCGGCGATCACCGGTTGGGGGCCGTCGTCCTCGGCGAGGCTGGCGGTGAGGCGGGCGACCTCGGCGGGCGGGAATTTTTCGAGCTGGAGGACGTTGGCGCCCGAGGCGCGGGCGACGAGCGCCTCGCCGATGGTTTTGACCTCGACGACGATGCTGCGTTCGGGGTTGCGCTGGCGGAGGTCGCGGACCTGGCGGGCGAGCACGTCGCCGTTGCCGAAGGCGCGGTGTTCGGGGAACAGCAGGATGGTGTCGGAGAGGCCGCAGCGGTGCATCGTCGCGCCCGCGACGCAGATCGCCTTGGCGGAGAGCGCGCGGGTTCCGGGCACCGCCTTGCGGGTGCAGGCGACGACGATGGCGGGGTCGACGGCGCGCGCCGCGTCGATGATCGCACGTACTGCGGTGGCGACGCCCGAGGTCCATTCGATCAGGGTTTGCGCGACTTTCCATCCGGCGAGCAGGGCTTCGGCGGTGCCGGTGGCTTCGAGCAGCGGTGTGCCCGCCGCGGCGAAGCGGCCCGAGGGGCAGAGCGGTTTCGCCGCGCAACCGAGGCTCGCGAGGATACGCGCGGCTTCCTCGGTGCAGCACGCGACCATCGGGACGCGCGCGGCGAAGGTCATCGCGCCGGGCAGGGGGCCGATGCCGAGGGAACGGGTGGTGAGGTCGCCGTAGGGGATGTCTTCGGCGAGGAGGGCGTCGAGAACGCCGTCGGGGATCGGATGCATGGCAGGGCTCACCGTTATGTGTGTCGGGTATACGACGCTGCGCGGCGCATATCCCCGGTGAAGCAAGCCGTGGGCCAGAATCGATGGGTTAGTTGCCGTCGCCTTCGGTGAGGCCCATGCGCGACGCGGCGATCACCGCCGAGGTGCGGTTGGGCACGCCGAGCGCCTTCAGGATCGCGGTGACGTGGAGCTTCACCGTGCCTTCCGAGAGTTCGAGGGCGTGGGCGATGTCGCGGTTCGAGAGGCCGCGCGCGACGAGGCGCAGCACGTCCATCTGGCGCGGCGTGAGCGCGGCGGCCGGGTTGACCGGCTCGGGCGTCTCGGGCTCCTCGGTGGCGTCGTCGAGGACCAGGGTGGGGATGTAGTGGCCGCCCGAGAGCACGAGGTTCATCGCGTGGACCATTACCGTCGAGGACGAGGTCTTGGGGATGAAGCCGCGCGCGCCGGCGCGCATCGCGGTGGTGATCAGGCCGCGGTCGACGAGGGCGGAGAGGATCACTACGGGAACCTCGGGGAGGTCGGCGCGGAGCTGGCGCAGCGCTTCCTCCCAGGGCATCCCCGGCATCCGGATGTCGAGCAGGACGAGATCGAGGTCCGGCGTCGCATTGGCGAGTTCGAGGGCTTCGCGATGGTCGCCGGCAGTCAGGCAGCGGGTGCCCGGGGCGAGGTGTTGCAACACCATTTTAAGGCCGTCACGAAACAGCTCGTGATCGTCGGCGATGAGAACCGTATAGGCCACAGTGCGGTAAATCCCGTTCAAACGTCGGCATGGGGCGACCGGGCGCGGCCCGTGCTCCACAACCTGCGCGAACCGCAGATTACCGGACAAGCGGAAGATGGCAAAGGAGAATTCACTCCGGCGCGGCGGTTTTGCCGGGGAGCTCGAAATACACCGTCGCGCCCTCGCCTTCGGGAGATACCGCGCCGACCCGCCCGCCGTGCAGTTCCACCAGCGCGCGGACGATGCTGAGGCCGAGGCCCGAGCCTTCGGCGGCGCTATCGTCGGTGCGGACGCGGCGGATGCGGTTCGCCACCTGCTGGAAGCGGTCGAACATCACCGGCAGGAAATCGGCCGGGATTCCCGGGCCTTCGTCGGCGATCTCGACGCGGATCGCGTCGGGCTCGAAGCGCGCGCGGATGGCGATCGCGCCGCCCTCGGGCGAGAAGCGGATGGCGTTGGCGAGGATGTTGGTGACGATCTGGGCGAGGCGGTCGGGGTCGCCGACGGTCCAGAGCGGTGGCGTCGGGAGCGTCCAGAGAATCCGCAGGCCCTTGGCCTCGGTGAGCGGGCGGTGGTTGTCGACGCACTGGAGCAGCACCGCGCCCAAATCGGTCGGCGCGGGATTGAAGGCGATCATCCCGGCGTTGATGCGCTCGAGGTCGAGCAGGTCGGTGATCAGGCGCATCAGGCGGCGGCCGTTGCGCTCGGCGATGCCGAGCATGTCGCGCGCCTTGTCGTCGGTGAGGCTGCCGCCGTTGACGAGGCGGAGCGCGCCGAGGATCGAGGTGAGCGGCGTGCGCAGGTCGTGGCCGACGGTGGAGACGAGTTCCGACTGCACCCGGGCGATGCGCTTGCGCTCGGTGATGTCCTGGAGAATCGCGACGTAGAGCGGGTCGTCGTCGATCGCGACGCGGGAAACCGAGATTTCCGCGGGGAAGGTGGTGCCGTCGCGGCGCTGTGCGAGGATCTCGCGGCGCTGGCCGTCGCCGAGGGCGTAGAACGCTTCCGGCGTCGCCGCGTCGTCGGTGGCGACGAGGTCGCCGAACGGACGGCCGAGGACCTCGCCGAGGGTGAACCCGAAGAGCTGCTCGGCGGCGGCGTTGAAGCCGACGATCGCGCCCGACGCGGAGGCGAGCACCGCGCCTTCGCGGATGGTGTCGAAGATCGCGCGCACCTGGCCGCGGCTGGCGCGCAGGTCGCGGGCGGCCTGGGCGCGGCGGAGGCGCTGTGTGCGCAGCGAGAGCAGCAGCGCGACGATCGACGGAGCGACCGCGAGGCATTCGGCGAGATCGTCGTCGAACGGTTCGGCGCGGGAGGAGAGGACGATCACGCCGTTGACGCGGTCGCGGTCGAGCACCGGCAGCACCATGGCGTTGCCGAGACCGAAGGTCTCGGCGCCGTCGGCGGCGCATTCCGGCGCGAGGGAGTCGAGGGCGCGCAGCAGCACCGGCGGCGGCAGCCCGGCGAACGCGTCGATGGCGGAACCGCGCGCGGCGATCACCACCGGTTCGAGGCGGCCCTTGGCGTCGCGCCGGAGTTCGGCGACCGCGCCGCCGTGGCAGCCACACAGGCGCATCAGGCGGTCGAGGCAGTCGCCGATCGCGGCGCCGGTTTCGCCGCCCGCCATCGCGCTGCGCTGGGTGTCGATGAGAAGGCGCAGCATCGTGTCGCGCCGTGCCACGCTTTCGCGCAGGTGGCGTTCGTGGGTGACGTCGGCGACGGTGAGGCGGCTGCCCTCGGCGCAGGGCGAAAGGGCGAATTGGAGCACCCGGCGGTCGCCGGCGTGGAGATCCTCGGCGCGCTCGGCGAGGGCGCGCAGCAGCATCGGCGTGGCGGCGTCGTCGGGCTCGGCGGGGCCGCCGATCAACGCCGCGACGACGGTGGCGAGCGGCGCGCCGGTTTCGGGAGCCGTCGCGCCGGGCGGAAGCAGTGCGGCGAGGCCGGGCGAGAGCCGGACGAGGCGCGCCGTTGCGTCGAACACCGCGACCGCGTCCTCGCCGCGGCGCGCAGGGGCGTCGGGCG
>QKGW01000216.1 GCA_003250275.1 Alphaproteobacteria bacterium | reverse complement strand
TTCTGCGTCGGCGCGGCCGAGCGGGCCGACATCATCACCGGCCGCACCGTCGCCGCGGGCGACGTGATCCTCGGCCTCGCCTCGCACGGCGTCCATTCCAACGGATTCTCGCTGGTGCGCCGCATCGTCGAGCGTTCGGGCTTGGGCTTCGCCGACGCGGCGCCCTTCGCGCCGGGCAAGAGCGTCGGCGAGGCACTGCTCACCCCGACGCGGATCTACGTCAAATCCTGCCTCGCCGCGATCAAGGCGGGCGGGGTGAAGGGCTTTGCCCACATCACCGGCGGCGGCATGACCGAAAACGTGCCGCGCGTGCTGCCCAAGGGCCTGCACGCGGTGATCGACGGCAGCACCTTCCCGGTGCCGCCGGTGTTCGCGTGGCTCGCCGAACAGGGCGGCGTCGCGCTGCCCGAGATGCTGCGCACCTTCAACTGCGGCATCGGCATGGTCGTGGTCGTCGCCCCCGAGAAGGTCGCCGAAGTCACCGCCGCGCTCGAAGCGGCGGGCGAGGCGGTCTACACGGTCGGCACGATCGAGACCGGCGCCGAAGAGCCGACCTGCCGGGTCGAGAACTTCGATCCCCGGCGCACCCAGGCGGCGCGATGAGCCGTCTGAGACTCGGCGTCCTGATTTCCGGACGCGGAACCAACCTGCAAGCCCTGATCGACGCGTGCGCCGATCCGGGCTTTCCCGCGGAAATCGTGCTGGTGCTCGCCAACGTTCCCGGAGCGGCGGGGCTCGACGCCGCGTCGCGCGCGGGCATCGCCACCGCGACCGTCGATCACAAGGCGTTCTCCGGGCGCGAGCCGTTCGACGCGGCGCTCACCGAAGCGCTCGAAGCGGCGGGAGTCGAACTCGTCTGCCTCGCCGGGTTCATGCGCCTGCTGACGCCGGGCTTCGTCGGCCACTGGCGCGACCGGCTGATCAACATTCATCCCTCGCTGCTGCCCGCCTACCCCGGCCTCGACACCCACGCCCGCGCGCTCGCCGACGGCGTGCGCTTCGCCGGATGCACGGTGCACTTCGTCCGCACCGAATGCGACGTCGGGCCGATCATCCTCCAGGCGGCGGTTCCGGTGGCGGCGGACGACACCCCCGAGACCCTCGCCGCGCGCGTGCTCGAAAGCGAACACCGCATCTACCCCGAGGCGGTGCGCCTGATCGCGACCGGCCAGGCCAAGGTGACCGGCGAGCGCGTCGCGGTCGCCGGGGCCGCGCTGCCCGCCGCGACGGTCAACCCGCCGCTCGGCGGCTGAGCCCATCCCCTATTTGTCGAAGCCCATGCCGCGGGTATCGCGCAGGTATCCGGTCATGCGCGGGAACTCGCGGCGCACCACCTCGGTGAACACCTTGTCGAGGAACGCCAGTTCCTGCTTCTGCTCGGCGGTGAAATCGCCGCCCACCGCTATCGGCGGGCGGTGCCAGCGGTCGGCGGCGGGGTCGACGTAGCGCCAGTAGAGCTGCCACTCCCCCTCGCCCGCGGCGAACAGCGTCGCCTCGGGGCGCGCGGCGATCCGCTCCGGCTGCTGGTGCGGACGGTAGACCTGCGTCGTCCGCCCGATCACCAGCGACCAGCGCCGCCCCAGCCCCTCGATCTCGCGCTGCGCGCCGCTCACCCGCACCTCGCCGTCATCGGCCGCGCGCTCGTCGTAGAAGAAGGTCCAGCCCCCGGCGCTCGGGATCGGCTTGCCCGCGAGGCTCCGCGCGCAGGCGCGCGAGAACGCCTCCCGGTTGCTCAAGGGCTGCGCCCCCGGCACCAAAGCGCCCGCGCCCGGCCCGCGGCAATACGACGCCATCGCCGCATCGAGCCGCGCCACCGCGTCGCGCAGGGTGCCGAAGCCGAGGGTATCGGCGGCGGCGCAGGCGGCCCCCGGCGCCCCGAACGCAGACGCCGCGATCACCCACGCGCCGACGGCCCGGCGCATCCACCGCACGTTCATCGAAGACCTCCGCAAGACTTGGGGAAACGCATCCGAAACCAACCCGATGATTGCAAAATTCCCCGCCGGTGTCGGCGAAAAACCGCACAAAAGGCGGAATGGATTGTCGCCCGGCGGGCGATATGCTCAACTCTTCCAGGAACTTGACCGGACCGGACGCCGATGCCCGACGCGCAGACCCCGACCATCGACCGCCTCCTCGCCCAGCGCAACGCCTTCCGCCTCGATTCCGGCGGCGACCCGGCGATGGCGCGGGTGCGGTTTCTCCTCAATCGCTGGCTCTGGGAGAACTACGACGCGTTCAACCCGCTGCGCCTGCACATCGCCCACAACGGCCAGCGCCCGCTCGACCACGCCAAGGGGCTCGGCGCGGTGGTGGCGCGGCTGGTCGACGAAGGGATGATCCGCGGCGGCGGCGGGCGCTATCGCGCGCGCGATCTCGAAGCCCGGCAATGGTTGCTCGGCGGCTGGCTCGAAGAACTCGGCTACATCGCGATGCTCGACGCCGGAGCCGACGAAGCGTTCTACGCCCAACGCATCGGCTGGCGCGTCGGCACCGTCGAGGGCGAGAACGAAATCGACGTGATCGCGCGGAAGGGCGACGTGCTCTCGTTCATGTCGTGCAAGGCGGTCTCGCCCGACTACATCGACGCCTCGGCGCGCGAACGCGACAAGTACCGCGACTTCCTCCTCGAAGCCGACTACTGGGAGGCCCACTTCGCCGACGGCAAGGGCCGCGCGGTGCTGCTTCTCAGCACCGACCTGATCGACGAGACGCAGAACGACAGCCCGTTCTGCCCGGTGCTGCTGGCACGCGCGAACATCCTCGACGTCGAGGTCATCGGGCGCGAGCTCGACCCCTGGCCCAACCTCGTCAACCGCCTGCGCGAGCACTGGGCCTGAAATGCGAAACGGCCCGGAGAAGCTCCGGGCCGTCGTGCATCGGCGAAGGTCGCGTCGGGATCAGCCGACGATCTCGACCTTCGAGAAGAAGTAGCCGATCTCTTCGGCGGCGGTCTCCGGAGCGTCGGAACCGTGCACCGAGTTGGCCTCGATCGATTCCGCGAAGTCGGCGCGGATGGTGCCCGGCGCGGCGTTGGCCGGGTTGGTCGCGCCCATGATCTCGCGGTTGCGCGCGATCGCGTTCTCGCCTTCGAGGACCTGAACCACCACCGGGCCCGAGATCATGAACTCGACGAGCTCGCCGAAGAAAGCGCGCTCACGGTGCACCGCGTAGAAGCCCTCGGCCTGCTCGCGGGTCATCTGGATGCGCTTCTGCGCGACGATGCGCAGACCGGCTTCCTCGAAACGGGCGCAGATCTTGCCGACGAGGTTGCGGCGCGTGGCGTCCGGCTTGACGATAGACAACGTGCGTTCAACGCCCATCATGAAATTCCTTGTGATTGGTCGACAGATTCGCCGGGGCCGGAAGTGGCCGCGCCGGCGTCGCCTGGGGATGCGCCGCACGCAGGCCCAGACTGGCGGCATTACATACCCGCATCCCATGCCGAACGCAACCGCGAGATCATGCATTTTTTTCAGGAGCGCATGAGCAGAATTCCTGCCTCGCCGCGCCCCTCTTGGCCGGGCCTTGGGCGTGTGCTATCACCGCCGCCATGCTGCACATCAACGATCTCGGCTATCGCATCGGCGCCCGCGTCCTCATCGAGGGCGCGACGGTCCACATCGCGCAGGGCCAGCGCGTCGGCCTGGTCGGCCGCAACGGCTCGGGCAAGACCACCCTGTTCCGCCTGATTCGGGGCGAGGCGCAACCCACCGGCGGCAACATCACGATGCGCCCGCGGGTCAAACTCGGCTGGGTCTCGCAGGACATTCCCTCGGGCGAGACCAGCCTGATCGACTGGGTGCTGAACGCCGACACCGAGCGCAAGGCGCTGCTCGACGAGCTCGACGGGCTCGAGTCCGTGCACGCGGCGGAATCCGGCGTGCGCATCGCCGAGATCCACGAACGCCTGATCGCGATCGACGCCCACTCCGCCCCGGCGCGGGCGGCGGGCATCCTCACCGGCCTCGGTTTCCCCGCCGAGCAGCACGACCTGCCGGTCGAGCAGTTCTCGGGCGGCTGGCGGATGCGCGTCGCGCTCGCCGCCGCGCTGTTTCCGCGCCCCGACCTGCTGCTGCTCGACGAGCCGACCAACCACCTCGATCTCGAAGCGACGCTGTGGCTGCAGAACCACCTCGCGGTCTACCCCGGCACGCTGATCCTGATCTCGCACGACCGCGACCTGTTGAACGCGGTGCCCGACCGCATCGTCCATCTCGACAACAAGCGCCTCGTCGCCTACGGCGGCAACTACGACGCCTTCGAGACCACCCGCCGCCTCAAGCTCGACCTCGCCGCCAAGGCGATGACCAAGCAGCTCGAACAGCGCAAGAAGATCCAGAGCTTCATCGACCGCTTCCGCGCCAAGGCGACCAAGGCGCGCCAGGCGCAGAGCCGGATCAAGATGCTTGAGAAGATGGAAATGCCGGTGCCGATCGTCGAGGAACGGGCGATCACCTTCGACTTCCCCGACCCCGATCCGCTGTCGCCGCCGCTGATCACCATCGAAGGCGGCGTCGCCGGTTACGACGGCAAACCGGTGCTGCGGAAGCTCGACATCCGCATCGACACCGACGACCGCATCGCCCTGCTCGGCGCGAATGGCAACGGCAAGTCGACGCTGGCGAAGATCCTCTCCGACCGCCTCGGGCTGATGGCGGGCGAGATGCGCCGCTCGCCGAAGATGAAGATCGGCTACTTCGCCCAGCACCAGGCCGACGAACTCAACCTTTCCGCCTCGCCCTGCCCACCTCGGCCGCTTCGGCTTCGGCGCGGAGCTTGCGGACAGCAAGGTCTCGACGCTTTCGGGCGGCGAGAAGGCGCGCCTCCTGTTCGCGCTGATGACCCGCGAGGCGCCGCACGTGCTGATCCTCGACGAGCCGACCAACCACCTCGACATCGATTCCCGCACCGCCCTCGTCGCCGCGCTCAACGCCTTCGACGGCGCGGTGATCCTGATCTCGCACGACACCCACTTGGTCGAGATGGTCGCCGACCGCCTCTGGCGCGTCGCCGACGGCGCGGTCGCGCCGTTCGACGGCGATCTCGCCGACTACCGCCGCCTGCTGCTCGAAGAGCGCCGCGCAGCGCAGCGCGAGGGCCGCGAGGACACCGGGCCGCGCGAGGACGTCACCGACCGCAAGGAGGACCGCCGCCAGCGCGCCGAAAAGCGCGCCGCCCTGGCGCCCTTGAAGAAAAAGGTTACGGAGGCGGAAAAGGCTTTGGAAAAGCTGAG
>QKGW01000385.1 GCA_003250275.1 Alphaproteobacteria bacterium | reverse complement strand
GAACACCTCCGATTCCCGGCAGCCGAAGGTTTCCGCCGCGCCGCGCGCGGTTTCGCACACCGCCTCGACGCCGGCCTTGCCGGTGAACGCGTTGGCGTTGCCCGAGTTGACCACGATGACCCGCGCCGCGCCGCCCTTGAGCGCCTCGCGGCACCAGTCGACCGGGGCCGAGCGGGTCTTGGAACGGGTGAACACGCCCGCCACCGCGGACCCCTCGGGCACCACCGCGACCATCAGATCGGGACGGCCGACGTAGCGCAGACCGGTGTTGGCGGTGGCGAAGCGCACCCCCGCGACCGGCGTGAGTGCGGGGAACGCGGCGGGCGCCAGCGGCGAGACTTTCTCGGACATCGTGGTCTCCTCGGTGCTACGGACTCAGTTCTTCGCCGGCTTGCCGTCGGCGTCGAAGCGCTTGACCTCGGCGTGCTCGCGCAGGCCCTTGACGATGTCCATGGCGATCTCGCCCGCCGCCTGCTCGCGCAGCTGCGGCTTGATCTCGTCGAGGCTCGGCACCGGCGCGGTGCGGCGGTCCTCGACCTTGATCACGTGCCAGCCGAACTGGGTCTTGATCGGGGTCTTGCTGATTTCGCCCGGCTTCATCGCGAACGCCGCCTCGGCGAACGGCTGCACCATGTCCTCGGCCTTGAAGTAGCCGAGGTCGCCGCCCGAACCGGCGGACGGGCCGGTCGACTTCTCCTTCGCCACCGCGGCGAAGTCGGCGCCCTTGCCAAGCTGCTCGATCACCGCCTTCGCTTCCTTTTCGGTCTGCAGGAGGATGTGGCGGGCGTGGACTTCCTCTTCCGGCGGGTTGGCCTTCGCCCAGTCCGCGTAGAGCGCCTTCAGCTTGTCGTCGTCGAGCTTCTTGTCGATCTCGCGGGTGAGGTAGACCGAACGCAGGATCTGGCGCTCGGCGGCCTTCATGTTGCGCGCCACCACCGGGTCCTTCTCGAGGCCCTGCTTCTTCGCCTCGGCGGCGACGAGGGTGAGGTCGATGACGTTGTCGAGCAGGGCGTCGTAGACGTGCTCGAGCGGCACGTCCTTGAGGTACGGCACCGCGGCGCGGATCTGTTCGAGCGCGGAGCGGTGGATTTCCTCGCCGTTGACCACTGCGACCACCGGATCGGCGGCGTCGGCGGCACGCGCCTGCGGCAGCGCGAACCCAAGGCAAAGGACGGCGGCGATCGCCAAACCGGCGGTCTGGGACTTCAACATCGAGGTGACGCTCATGACGGACAACCTAAAGGGATATGGGGGAAGGCGGGATCGCGCGCGGGCATCGCGCCGCGTCCCGGGGCACCGCGATTATATCCGACGGTTTGCCGCCGCGCACAAGGGCTTGCCGCGGTGTTGCAGGGGAATTTTCGGTGACGGCGGGAGCGGGAGGTTAATCCCGCTCCTCGAACGCCTGCGGTCGCGACGGCGTCGCCTCGGCGGCACGCACCGCGATCGGCACCGCGAGGTCGGCGACGAACTGCGCGAGACCGGTGGCGGCCTGGCGGTTCTGGCTCTCCGCGTCGTTGACGATCACCACGCCGACCGCACCGTCGGCTTCGTTGCGCGCGCCGTCGTGGTTGAGGTCGGGGCGGCTGCCCGCGGCGCCCGCGTCGGACGAAAGACGCCCGGCGTTGCGGTCGAAGCTGGAGCTGCCGTCCGGGGAGACGGTGGGGGCGAGGTGGTAGACGCCGTTGCCGACCTGCGAAAGGTCGACGCTGCGGCCGTCCTCGGTCGCGCCGAGGGTGCCGGGCGCGGCGAGCAGGCCGCCCGACTGGCCGGGGTCGCCCCATTCGAGGCTGGCGTCGCCGATTTCGACCGAGACCGAGGCGGCGGTGCCGTCGTCGTCCAACCCGTCGAGGAAATCGGCCTTGATCTCCATCTGGCGGACGATGAAGTTGAGTTCCTGCTTGACCTGGTTGTCGATCGTCGGCGGCTCGACGGTGCCGACGAGGCGCTTGAGCTCGTTCTGCAGCACGTCGACGACCTTGTGTCCGGAGATCGTCGTCTGCGAGCTGTTGACGCCGTAGACCGACATCAGCCGGTTGAGGCGCACGGTCATGCGCGACAGCGCGTCGTCGCCTTCGGCGAGGACGTTCTGACGGAAACTGGCCTGGGTGTCGCTCGTGGTCTCGCCGGCGACGAGCTTCTGCGCGTCGGAAGACAGCTCGACGCGGTCTTCCGGAAAGACCGCCTGCGGCGTTTGCACGCTGATCCCCTGGGTGCGGGCGTATTGGGCGTGAACCCGCTCCGCGATCTCCTGGGTCCGCAGGGTCGACGTAATGTCGGACATGGGCTCCTCCTTCCTGGGGGCAAGCGCCAAGATTTACGCCGCCATCGTTCTGAAGGCGGCGCCCAATTCTAGATTAGTGGGTATATATGTTCAAGCGTCCGCCAAGGCGTGGGCGGCGCTCCGATTGACAGGGAAGCGCCTGGGCTCTACATCTTTTGCCGCGCTCGTGGCGGCCGTTCCGCCGCGACGGTGGGGGGTGTCTTCAATCGGCGCTGCCGCGAATCCCGCGGCAAGCCGCCAAAAACCGGGGTTTTCGATGTTCGGTGGGATTGCACGGCGCGTTTTCGGCAGCGCCAATGATCGGATCGTCAAGAACCTGCGCAAGACGGTCGCGACGATCAACGCGCTGGAGCCGAAGTTCACCGAACTCTCCGACGACGAGTTGCGCGGGTGCACGGAAGCGTTCCGCGAGCGCCTCGCCGGAGGCGAATCGCTCGACTCGATCCTGCCGGAAGCCTTCGCCACGGTGCGCGAGGCGGCCAAGCGTACCCTCGGTCAACGGCACTTCGACGTGCAGCTGATGGGCGGCATGGTGCTGCACCAGGGCAAGATCACCGAGATGAAGACCGGCGAAGGCAAGACCCTCGTCGCGACCCTGCCGGTGTACCTCAACGCGATTTCGGGCAAGGGCGTTCACGTCGTCACCGTCAACGACTACCTCGCCAAGCGCGACGCCGGGTGGATGGGCCAAGTCTACGAGTTCCTCGGGCTTTCGGTCGGCACCATCCTGCACGGCCTCACCGACGACGAGCGCCGCGCCGCCTACGCCGCCGACGTCACCTACGGCACCAACAACGAATTCGGCTTCGACTACCTCCGCGACAACATGAAGTTCAGCCTGGAGGAAATGGTTCAGCGGCCGTTCAACTTCGCGATCGTCGACGAAGTCGACTCGATCCTCATCGACGAGGCGCGCACGCCGCTGATCATCTCCGGTCCCGCCGAGGACTCCTCGGAGATGTACAAGCTCGCGGATGCGGTGATCCCGCAGCTGACCGCCGAGGACTTCGAGAAGGACGAGAAGCAGCGCGCCGTCACCCTCACCGACGCGGGCGTCGAGCACGTCGAGGAAATTCTCCGCGGCGACGGCCTGATCCCCGAGAACGCGAGCCTCTACGACATCGGCCAGGTTTCCCTGGTGCACCACATCAACCAGGCCCTGCGCGCGCACAAGCTGTTCAGCCGCGATACCGACTACATCGTCAAGGACAACCAGATCGTCATCATCGACGAGTTCACCGGCCGGATGATGGAAGGCCGCCGCTACTCCGAAGGTCTGCACCAGGCGCTCGAAGCCAAGGAAAAGGTGAAGATCCAGCAGGAGAACCAGACCCTCGCGTCGGTGACCTTCCAGAACTACTTCCGCCTCTATCCGAAGCTCGCCGGCATGACCGGCACCGCGCAGACCGAGGCGGTCGAGTTCGAATCGATCTACAAGCTCCAGGTCGTCGAGATTCCGACCAACGTGCCGGTGTCGCGCAAGGACTACGACGACGAGGTCTACCGCAGCGCGCGCGAGAAGTTCGACGCGATCATCGAGCTGATCGAGGACTGCCACGAGCGCGGCCAGCCGATCCTCGTCGGCACCACCTCGATCGAGAAGTCGGAAATGCTCGCGCAGCTCCTGCGCAAGAAGGGCAAGGTCCAGCCGCAGGTGCTGAACGCCCGCTACCACGAGCAGGAAGCCTTCATCATCGCCGAGGCGGGCGTGCCCGGCGCGGTGACGATCGCGACCAACATGGCGGGCCGCGGCACCGACATCCAGCTCGGCGGCAACGTCGAGATGCGCATCGCCACCGAGCTTGCCGAGGTCGCCGACGCGGACGAACGCGCGCGCCGCGAGGAGACCATCCGCGCCGAGATCGCCGAGCGCGCGGCGCAGGCGAAGGCGGCGGGCGGCCTCTACGTCGTCGGCACCGAGCGCCACGAAAGCCGCCGCATCGACAACCAGCTGCGCGGCCGTTCGGGCCGCCAGGGCGATCCGGGCGCGTCGAAGTTCTTCCTCTCGCTCGAAGACGACCTGATGCGCATCTTCGGCTCCGAGCGCATGGACGGGATGCTCCAGAAGCTCGGCCTGCAGGAAGGCGAGGCGATCACCCACCCGTGGATCAACAAGGCGCTCGAAAAGGCGCAGCAGAAGGTCGAAGTCCGCAACTTCGAAATCCGCAAGAACCTGCTGCGCTTCGACGACGTGATGAACGACCAACGCAAGGCGATCTACGGCCAGCGCAAGGAGCTGATGGTCGCCGAGGAGGTCGCGGACCTCGTCACCGACACCCGCCACGAAGTCCTCGAGGATGCCGTCGCCGCGCGCATCCCCGAGCGGATGATGCCCGAGCACTGGGACACCCAGGGCCTGATCGACGACATCCGCCGGATCACCGGTCTCGACCTGCCGATCGCCGAGTGGGTCGCCGAGGAAGGCATCGCCGACAAGGAAATCCTTGAGCGCGTGATCTCCGCCGCCGACCGTCTGATGGCCGAAAAGGCCGCCAACTACGGCCCCGGCATCA
>QKGW01000146.1 GCA_003250275.1 Alphaproteobacteria bacterium | reverse complement strand
GTCTCCGGACAGCGCCTGCCGCTCGTCGGGACGTGGTTCCAGCGCGACATCGAGATGCCGGACGGCGATCTCTTTACCGTCGGCGTGCGCACCGTCGCGGCGCACTGGGCGGTGAACGGCGCGTGGCCCGAGGGCGACCGTCAGGTGCTGCTCGGCGCGGCGCTGGCGCGGCGGCTCGGCCTCGGCGCGGGCGACGTGCTCGATGCCGGGGAAGCGGGGCGGCTGAACGTCGTCGGCACCGTGGAAACCGGCGACGCCGGCGACGACGCGGTGATCGGCGACCTCGGGCTCGCGCAGGCGGTCGCCGGGTTGCCGGGGCGGGTCGGCGCGATCGAGGTATCCGCGCTCACCGTGCCCGAGAACGAGCTTTCGCGCCGCGCGCGCCACGATGCCGACAAGCTCACCACCGCCGAATACGACACCTGGTACTGCACCGCCTACGTCTCCGCGATCTCGCATCAGATCGAGGAAGCGGTGGTCAACGCGTCGGCGCGCCCGGTGTGGAAGGTCGCGGCGGGCGAGGGCGCGGTGATCGGCAAGATGCAGGTGCTGCTGGTGGTGGTGACGCTCGCGGCGTTCGCCTCCGCCGCGATGGGTGTCTCCGCGCTGATGACCGCGACGGTGGTCGAGCGTGCCCGCGAGATCGGCCTGATGAAGGCGCTCGGTGCGGGCCTCGCCGAGATCGAGGCGCAGTTCCTCGCCGAGGCGGCGCTGATCGGCGCGGTCGGTGGGATGGTCGGTTCGGCCCTGGGCGCGCTGCTCGCGCAGGGGATCGGCGCGATGGTGTTCGGCGGCGGATTGCCGGTGCCGTGGATCGCGGTGCCGCTGGTGACGGTGGCGGCGGTGCTCGTCGCGCTCGCGGGCGCGCTGATGCCCGCCCGCGCGATCGCCCGTCTCGCGCCGGTGGAGGTGCTGCATGGCAAGCGGTAACGCGATGTTCGCGCGCATTCTCTGGCGTTCGCTCACGGTGCGCGCCGGGCGCGTCGGCGTCGCGCTCGCGGCGCTCGCGGTCGGGGCCGCGGTGGTCTCGGCGCTGCTCTCGCTCTACCTCGACATCAAGGTGAAGATGGGCGAGGAACTCCGTGCCTACGGCGCGAATTTCGTGGTTTCGCCCGCCGATCCCGGCGCGCGCGGCATCGCCGTCGATACGCTCTCTCGCGCGGTCGCGGCGGTGCCGGGCGGCAAGCTCGTCGGCGCGAGCCCGGCGCTCTACGGCGTGGTGCGGCTCGACCAGGGCAACGCGGTGCTGGCGGGGGTGGATTTCCCCGGCCTGCGCAAGGTTTCGCCCTATTGGCAGGTCGAGGGCGCGTGGGTCGGGGTTGCCTTCGACGACCGCAACGCGATGGTCGGGCGCAAGCTTGCCGAAGCGATGGACATTCGCCTCGGCGACGCGCTCGACGTCCTCGGCGAGAGCGAAAAGGCGCGGGTGACGGTCAAGGGCATCGTCGAGAGCGGCGACGCCGAGGACGAACAGCTGTTCGTTTCGCTGCCGCTTGCGCAGCGGCTCCTGAACCTGCCGGGGCGCGCCGATTTCGCGCTGCTCTCGGTCGCCGTCGAGGGCGGGGAGGCGGATGCGCTCGCCGCCGCCATCGACGCCGCGGCGCCCGGCGTTTCCGCCAAGCCGCTACGGCGGATTTCCGAATCCGACGGCGTGATTCTCGACAAGATCGACGGCCTGATGGCGGTCGTCGCCGCGTTCATCCTGGTGATGACGACACTGTGCGTGAACGCGACGCTCACCGCGATGGTCGCCGAGCGCGCTCCCGAGATCGGCCTCGCCAAGGCGCTCGGGGCCGACCATCGCGCCATCGTCGCGCAGTTTCTCGGCGAGACCGCGCTGATTTCGGTCGCCGGAACCCTGCTCGGCCTGCTGCTCGGCTTCGGCCTCGCGCAGGTGCTCGGGCAGGCGGTGTTCGGCGCGTGGGTCGGGTTCCGCGCGCTGGTGGTGCCGGTGACGCTGATTGCGGCGATGGCGACGGCGCTCGCCGCCGCGATCGTGCCGGTGCGGCGCGCGGTGCGGATCGCGCCCGCGCGGGTTCTGAGAGGAGAATGAGATGACTGCCGCCGTGTCCTACGCCGAACCGTTGACCGCGCCCGCACATCCGGTGATCGCGCTGCGCGGCCTCGGCCGCCGCTTCGGCGCGGTCGAGGCGCTCGCCGACGTGAGCTTTTCGATCCGCGCGGGCGAGTTCGTCGCGATCATGGGGCCATCGGGATCGGGCAAGACCACGCTGCTCAATATCCTCTCGTGCCTCGACCGCCCGACCGACGGCGAATATCTGCTCGACGGCATCGCCACCGCAAACATGGACGAGGCCGAGCAGGCGCGCATCCGGCGCGAGAAGATCGGCCTGGTGTTCCAGCAGTTCCACCTGATCCCGTATCTCACCGCACTCGAAAACCTGATGCTCGCGCAGCACTACCACTCGGTGGCGGACGCCGCCGCCGCGCGCGCGGCGCTCGAACGCGTCGGCCTCGGGCATCGCGCCGGGCACCGGCCCTCGCAGCTTTCGGGCGGCGAGCAGCAGCGCGTCTGCATCGCCCGCGCGCTGATCAACGAGCCCGCGCTGATCCTCGCCGACGAGCCGACCGGCAACCTCGACGAGGCCAACGAGCGGACGATCATGGATCTCTTCCGCGAACTGCACCGCGAGGGGCGGACGATCGTTCTCGTCACCCACAACCCCGCGTTCGGCGAGGTGGCGGAGCGCACCATCCGCCTCGCGCACGGTCGCCTGGAGGCGGAGCGATGAACGCGCGGGCTCTCCTGGTTCTCGGTCTCGCCGTGTTGCTCGCCGCCTGCGACGGCGCGCCGAAGGGGGCGACGCGCGGCCGCCTCGCGCCCGAGATCGCGGTGCTCGACGGCCGGGACGAGGGCGTGCGCCTCGCCGCGCATCGCGGCAAGGCGGTGCTGGTGAGCTTCTGGTTCACCGGCTGCGGGCCGTGCACCGCCGAACTGCCGATTCTCGACGCGTTCGTGCGCGAATACGGCGCGGACAAGGTGGCGATCCTGCCGATCAACATGGTCGACGACGTGGCGACGATCCGCGCCACCTACCGCCGTCTCGGGCTGGAAAGCCTGCCGATCCTGCGGGATTCGGTGCGCATCACGACGAAGCGCTACGCGGTGACCGGCGCGCCCGCGAACTTCCTCATCGACGCGAACGGCATCGTCGTCGAGCGGGTCGACGGCGCGATGGATCACGCCGCCCTCGAAACCCGCCTCCTGCCGCTTTCCCGCGCGGGCGGTTGAGGCTATTCGCCGAAGCGGTTCATCCCGAGACCGGCGAGGTCGATCGCCGGGGTCTGGCCGGTGATCGCGTCGGCGACCGCGTCCGCCGCGCCCGCCGCCATCGTCCAGCCGAGGGTGCCGTGGCCGGTGTTGAGCCACAGGCCTTCGACCGGGCTGGCGCCCATGATCGGCACCGAATCCGGCGTGCACGGGCGCAGGCCCGCCCAGAAGTTCGGCTCGGCGTAGTCCGAGGCGTTGGGGAACAGCTTGCGGGTCTTTTCGAGGATCACGCGGGAGCGGCGGGCGTCGATGTTGTCGTTCCAGCCGTTCATCTCCGCCGTGCCCGCCGCGCGCAGGCGCTCGCCGAAGCGCGAGAACACCATCTTGTTCTCGTCGTCGATCAGGCTGACCTCCGGCGCGCCGCCGTGGCCCTCGGTCGAGACGGTGATCGAGTAGCCCTTGCCCGGGTAGATCGGCAGGCCGAAGCCGACGCTTTCGGTGATCTTGCCCGAGAAGCTGCCGAGGCAAACTACCGCCGCGTCGCAGCCGACGCGCTCGCCCTGCGCCAGCAGCACGCCGGTGATCCGCTTGTTTTCGGCTTCGAGCGCACGGATCGGCGTGCCGTAGCGGAACAGCACGCCGAGGGCCTCGGCGGCCTTGGCGAGCCCCTGGGTGAACTTCCAGGCGTCGCCGCTTTCGTCGGAGGGGCTGTAGATGCCGCCGACGAGTTCCGGACGCACGGTTTCGAGCGCGGGTTCGAGCGCCAGGCATTCGTCCGGCGTCTTGACTTCGCGGTCGAGGCCCTTGGCGTTCATCGCCGCGTTGGATTTGCAGGCCGCCTCGAACTCGCGCGGGTCGCGGTAGAAATTGAGGATGCCCTTGGACTTGTGGTCGTATTCGAGGCCGAGTTCGGAGCGCCAGACCTTGACCAGATTGCGGCTGTGCATCGCCACCCGCAGCGCGCGTTCGAGGTTGCGGCGGCTTTTCGCGAGCGGCGTGTTCATCAGGAACAGCAGGCCCCAGCGCCACAGCGCCGGGTCGCAGCGCAGCAGCGGCATGTAGAGCGGCGCTTCCGGGCGGCCGAGCCATTTCGCGAGCTGGCGCGGGGTGTTGGGCGTCGCCCACGGGGTGACGTGGCAGGCGGAGATCTGGCCGCCGTTGGCGTAGCTGGTTTCCAATGCGGGGCCGGGCTGGCGGTCGATCACCGTCACCTCGACGCCGCGCTTCGCCAGTGCATAGGCAGTGGAGACGCCGACGACACCGGCACCGAGAACGATCGCGCGCATGAGAGGAACCCCAAATGGATCAAGGCGAAGCGGCTTTGCCGCGCCGCGGACGGGGTGTAATTTGGACCCAAACCCCGCCGCCGCGCAAGCCGCAGAGGTCCTGATGAGCGAACCCGCAACCGAATTCCTCACGCCCGCCGAGGCGATTTTGCTCACCCCCGCGGAGATGGCCGAGGCCGACCGCTTCGCCGTCGCTTCCGGCGTGCCGAGCGTCGCCTTGATGGCCAACGCCGGGCGCGCCGTCGCCGAGGCGATGATCGCGCGCTGGTCGCCGCGCCCGGTCGCGGTG
>QKGW01000263.1 GCA_003250275.1 Alphaproteobacteria bacterium | reverse complement strand
CAAGTCCGCCGACGAGATCACCGCGATGCTGATGGAGCCGGTGCTCACCGACATTCCGTTCAAGTCGGGCGAGGAGATCATCCTCTTCGTCAACGGCATGGGCGGGACGCCGCTGATCGAGCTCTATATCGTCTATCGCAAGGCGGTCGAGATCGCGGAAAAACACGGCCTTAAGGTTTCCCGCTGCCTGGTGGGGAGCTATATTACCAGCCTTGAGATGGCGGGGTGCTCGGTCACCGCGCTGCGTGCCGACAGCCAAATTCTCGGGCTGTGGGACGCGCCGGTGAATACCCCGGCGCTGCGCTGGGGCGCCTGATCCGCCCACCATTCCGGGGACCCGTGCGCGCGGGCGCACGGGTCCTTCCCGCGTCACCGAACACCGAAGGCAGGCAATCATGAGCGACTTTACCGTTACCGAGGCGATCGCATGGCTCAAGGCGTCGTCCGACGCCATCGATAAAGAGGCCGCGCACCTGAGCGATCTCGACGCCGCGATCGGCGACGGCGACCACGGCGCCAACATGAAGCGCGGCTTCCAGGCGGTGGTGAAGAAGCTCGACGGCGCCGAGCCCGCCGACCTCGGCGCGCTGTTCAAGACCGTCGGCATGACCCTGCTCTCCACCGTCGGCGGTGCTTCCGGCCCGCTCTACGGCGGCTTCTTCCTCGCCGTCGGCAAGCTCGGCGCGGGTCAGGCGTCGTGCGACGCCGCGGCGCTCGCGGAAATGCTCAAGGGTGGCCTCGCCGACATCGTCAAGCGCGGCAAGGCCGAGATCGGCGACAAGACCATGGTCGATGCGCTGACCCCGGCGCTCGACGCGATGCAGGGCGACCTCGCCGCCGCCACCGCCGCCGCGGCCAAGGCCGCGCGCGAGGCAGCCACCGCGACCGCGCCGCTCCTCGCCAAAAAGGGCCGCGCCAGCTATCTCGGCGAGCGCAGTATCGGCCATCAGGATCCGGGCGCGAACTCCGCCGCCCTCCTGCTCGAAACCCTCGCCGAAACCTGCAAGGGCTAGGCGGATGATCGGCGTCGTCCTGGTCTCGCACAGCAAGGCCCTCGCGCTCGGCGTCCGCGAACTGGTGTTGCAGATGACCGGCCCCGACTTCCCCGTGGTGGTCGCGGCCGGCGTCGGCGACGACTTCGCCGAGATCGGCACCGACGCGGTGCACGTCGCCGAAATGCTCAAGCCGTTCTGCGCGGGCGAGGGCGCGGTGGTGCTGATGGACCTCGGCTCCGCCGTGCTCTCCGCCCAGACCGCGCTCGACCTCCTTGAATTCGACGACATCTCCCACGACAACATCCGCATCTGCTCGGCGCCGTTCGTCGAGGCGGCGGTGGCCGCCTCGGTGCAGGCGAACGCGGGCGGCGATCTCGATTCGGTGGTGCGCGAGGCGATGGGCGCGCTCGCGCCGAAGCAGGATCAGGTTGGCGACGCCGAAGCGCCCGCCGCCGCGCCGCAGGCCATGGCCGCGGCAGGCGAGGCGCTGTCCTTCGAAACCGAGATTCGCAATCCCCACGGGCTGCACGCGCGGCCCGCCGCCAACCTCGTGCGCACCGCGAGCGGCTTCGCAGCCGAGGCGACGATTTCCAACCTCTCGAACGGGCGCGGTCCCGCACCGGCGCGCAGCCTCACCAGCGTCGCGCTGGTGCAGGCGAAAAAGGGCGACCGCGTGCGCTTCGAAATCCGCGGCGCGGATGCCGAGGCCGCCAAGGCAGCGCTCGAAAAGCTCGCGTCCGAGCATTTCGGCGAGGACGTCACCGCGCCCGAACCCGCGCCGCCCGCCGCCGCGCCGGGGGCGGCTGGTGCGTCCGTCGGCGCGTCTGAGGGCGTCGCCGTCGGTCCGGTGATGCGCCTCGACGCCGCGCGCCCGGCGCTCCCCGAGGCCGGTCCCGCCGGAACCCCGGCGGAGGAGCGCGCCAAGCTCGACCGCGCCGTTGCCGCGATCGCGGGCGAACTCGGGGCGGCGGCGAAGCACGACGCCACCGGCATCTTCGCCGCCCAGCTCCTGGTGCTCGAAGACCCGGCGATGCTGGAGCCGATCGCCGCGCGCATCGATGCGGGCGAGGCCGCCGTCGCCGCGTGGCAGGCGGAGATCGCCAAGCTCGCCGACGCCTACGCCGAGATGGAGGACCCCTATCTTCAGGCGCGCGCCGCCGACATCCGCGACATCGCACTGCGCGTCGCCCGCGCGATCGTCGGCGCGAAGGGCGCGCAGCGGATCGCGCCCGAGCCGTCGGCGATCCTGCTCGTCGACGAACTCCTGCCGAGCGAGGCCTCGGCCTGCGATCCGGCGCACGTGCTCGGCATCCTCGCGCGCGTCGGCAGCCCGACCGCGCACGCCGCGATCATCGCCCGTACCCTCGGGATTCCGATGGTGATCGGCGGCGCAGTGGACGAGGGCACGCTGCCGGGCAAGACCGTCGCGCTCGACGGCGGCACCGGCGAACTGGTGATCGAACCGTCGCCCGAGATCGCCGCCGAATTCGCCGCGCGTCGTGCCGCCGCGGAAGAGCGCGCCGCTGCCTTCGCCGCCGCCAAGGACGAACCGGCGGAAACCCGCGACGGTCACCGCATCGAGGTGTTCGCCAACGTCGGCAACGCCGCCGACGCCGCCGCCGCGCGCGACAACGGCGCGGAGGGCGTCGGCCTGCTGCGCACCGAATTCGTCTACCTGCCGTTCGACGAAACCCCGAGCGAGGACGAACAGGCGGACCTGCTGGAATCGGTGATCGCCGCCGCGCCGAAGGGGCCGGTGGTGGTGCGCACCCTCGACGTCGGCGCGGACAAGCCGCTCGCCTTCCTCGAACAGGCGGCGGAGGCCAACCCGTTCCTCGGCGTGCGCGGCATCCGCCTGTCGTTCCGCAATCCCGAGTTCTTCGCCTCGAACCTGCGCGCGATCCTGCGCGCCGGGCGCGATGCCGAGGTGTGGATCATGTTCCCGATGATCGCCGACCCCGAGGAGATGCGGCGCGGCCGCGCGGCGGTCGTGGCGGCGCACGAGGCGCTGGAGTCGGCGGGCGTGGCGCACGCCTGGCCGGTGAAGATCGGGATGATGGTCGAGGTGCCCGCCGCCGCGCTCACCCTCGAACGCTTCGTCGACGCGGCGGATTTCTTCAGCATCGGCACCAACGACCTCACCCAGTACGTGATGGCCGCCGAACGCGGCAACGCGGCGCTGACGGATCTCCAGGACGCGATGCACCCGGCGGTGCTGCGCGCGGTCCGGCGGATCTGCGAATCCGCGGGCGAACGCCACGTCGCGGTGTGCGGCGACGCCGCCTCCGATCCCGCCGCCGCCGCCGCGCTGGTGGGGGCGGGAGTGCATGGCCTGAGCGTGCGCCCGAACCGGGCTCCGGAGGTCAAGGCGATGCTGCGCGGGGTTTCCGCCGCCGATCTCAAGGCCGCGCTCGACGCCGGTCTCGAAGCCGACACCGCCGCCGAACTGCGCGCCCGTTTCGCCGCGTTGGCAAAACCGTGATCGCTGGCACTTGCCGCGCTCCGGGCTTGGTGCGATAAATCGCGGGACTCAAGCCACACTGGGGATGTGAACATGATTTCCGACGAGATTCTGCGCGCGGCGATTCCGGCTGTGCTGACCGAGGCGCACTTCCCCGAACTGCCGAACTACTATCGCGGCAAGGTGCGCGAGAACTACGACCTCCCCGACGGTCGCCGCATCCTGATCTCCACCGATCGCCAGAGCGCCTTCGACCAGGTTCTCGCCTCGGTGCCGTTCAAGGGCCAGGTGCTGACGCAGACCGCGCGCTTCTGGTTCGAACAGACCGCCGACATCTGCCCCAACCACGTGCTCGCCTATCCGGACCCGAACGTGGTGGTGGGCCGCCGCCTCGACATGCTGCCGGTCGAAGTGGTGGTGCGCGACTACCTCACCGGCTCGACCGACACCGCGATCTGGACGATGTACAAGTCGGGCGCGCGCAAGCTCTACGGCATCGACTTCCCCGACGGCATGGTCAAGAACGATAAGCTCGCCGAAACCATCCTCACCCCGACCACCAAGGCGGTCGAGGCGGGCGGCCACGACCACCCGATCACCCCGGCGGAAATCGTCGGCCAGGGCCTGCTCTCCCAGGCGCAGTGGGACGAGGTCGCCGGCATCGCGCTCAAGCTGTTCGCGCGCGGCCGCGAGATCGCGGCGCGGAACGGCCTGATCCTGGTCGACACCAAGTTCGAGTTCGGCGTCGACGCGGAAGGGCGCATCACCCTCGCCGACGAAATTCTCACCCCGGATTCGAGCCGTTACTGGCGCGCCGAGAGCTACGCCGCGCGCCATGCCGCCGGGCAGGAGCCCGAGAGCCTCGACAAGGAGTTCCTGCGCCTGTGGATTTCCTCGCGCTGCGACCCCTACAAGGAACCGATTCCGGAGATTCCGGACGACACCCTGGTCGACTTCTCGCGCCGCTACATCGACCTCTACGAAAAGGTCACCGGGCAGTCCTTCTCCGCCCCGAAACCGGGCGAGACGGTGAAGGAACGCATCCGCCGCAACCTCGCCGAATTCTTCGGCTGAGGCGGGCGTTCCCGCTTTCCCACCTGCCGTCATGCCCGGGCTTGTCCCGGGCATCCACGTATCGTGGTTTTCACGCGTTCGACACCAACACGCGGATCCTCGGGTCGAGCCCGAGGATGACGGGTCGGGACGGCTCGCGGCCGGGTCGCCCTGGGTCTAGGGCGCGCCGACCGGGCGCGAGATCTTCGACGCCATGAACACCAGCGCCTCGGGCAGGGTGTCCTCCCAGACCTTCCATTCGTGGTCGCCGTCGACGACGCGGAACTCGGTGTCCTTGGGCTGGATGTCGCGGAGCT
>QKGW01000461.1 GCA_003250275.1 Alphaproteobacteria bacterium | reverse complement strand
AGGGGCGGGTGTGCGCCATGTCGATCACTGCGTCGGCCTCGACGCGCTGGGCGATCGGGCCGCCGGGGATCAGGTCGGCCTGACCGGCGCCGCGCACGAAGGTGCCGCGCCCGACCTCGCCGGAAACCAGACCGTCGCGTTCCGCTTCGGTGTAGGCGCGCGCCACGGTGCCGACGGTGACCTTGAGCGCCCAGGCGAGGTCGCGCTGCGGCGGCAGCTTGGCGCCGTCGGGCAGCACGCCGGCGGCGATGTCGGCGGCGAGCGCGTCGACGATGGCGCGGTATTTCGGCCCCGCGTGGGCGCTGAGGTCGGGCTTCCAAAATGACATGGTGTCAAAGTTAACATTGACTCTGCGAATGAGTCAATCCAATTGTGGTGAATGGGCGCAATCAGGAGGGAATTGCGGAACAATACCTGCATTGAAAGGGTTTAATTATGAATGCATCCGTCGGAACATGCCGCCAATCCACGCCGCGGGCCTCGTACGCCGCACGCACCTCCATCTGGGCCGACATGGTGATGCAGATTCTCGTACTGCTCGAAACCTGGGAGCAGCGCCGCACCCAGCGCCGCCAGCTCGCCGAGCTCGACGACCGCTTGCTGCACGACATCGGCCGCTCGCGCGCCGAGGTGGAGGCGGAAACCGCGAAGCCGTTCTGGATCGCGTGATCAGGCCTTGAGCGCCGCGACCTGCATCGTGCGGCGCACGGAAAAACCGATGCCGCGATAGACCGAGATCGCGGCGGTGTTGTCCGCGAAGGCGTGTAGAAACGGCGTTTCCCCCGACGCCGCGATCTGGCCCGCGACGAAGCGGGACAGCAGCGCCCCGAATCCACGGCCCCGGAATTCGGGCGCGGTCGACACCCCCGAGATCTCGGTGTGGCCGGGGAGCTTCATCCGCTCTCCGGCCATCGCCACCAGCCGCCCGTCTTCGCGGATTCCCCAGAACCGCCCGAGATCCTGCGAGCGCAGCGAGAACGGACCGGGATTGCACAGCGTCGCGAGCGCGAGCATCTCCGCCGCGTCGTCCGGCCCGAGGCGGACGATGCGCGGATCCTCGAACGGCGCGAACGCCGCGTCCGGGGTCATCTGCACGCCTTCGGCGACGATCGCCGCGTGCAGCCCCTCGGGCACGCGGATCGGCTCCGCCTGGATCACCAGCAGGGTGTCGCCCGGCTGCGCGAGCGCGGCGAGGGCGGCGAGCGAGTCGGGCGAGGTGTCGGGCGTGCCGCAGAACGGCAGCACGTCGGGGAGGAAGCGCCGCGCCCGGTCGTCGCCGAGGGAAAGCGCGCGGTGGCGGCTCGCGAGCGCGCCCCAGATCGGATTGTCGAGGATCACCGTTTGGGCTCCCGGTCGATGAGCGGGCGGGCGGCGAGGCCGTCCTCGATGCCCGCGAGTTGGTCGAGCAGCGGCCCCGAAAGGCCGGCGCACAAATCCGCGACCGCCGCGCGGACGTGCGGCCACAGCACCTCCTCGGCCAGGCGCGAGGCGGCCTCGCCCTTGGCGGTGAGGCGGATGACGCGGCGTCGGCGGTCGTCTCCGGCGGGGCCGGAGGAAACCAGCCCGGCGGCGATCAGCTGCTTCACCGCGCGGGTCGCGCCGGGCTGGGCGATGCCGACCGCTTCGGCGAGCTCGCCGACGGTGGCGGGCCCGAGGCGGGCGAGGGTGGCGACGAACGGGCACTGCCCCGCGGCAAGGTCGGCGCCGTGGGCGTCGAGGATCGCCTGGGTATCGGCCTGCAGGCGTTCGCCGATCCGCTTCATCCGCGTGCCGAGGCACAAGAGGCCGAGATCGCGCACGATATCCGGGGGCATGGGGCGCTCCGTGGTGGTGTGGTTAGCGCGATATATAACGCGATATGCGAAGTCGGTCAACGCACCGTTGCGTCGATCCGGGGTGGGATCGGCGGGGGTGACGCCCTATCTGAGACGGCGAAACGATCAAAAGCCGAGAGGAACAAACGATGAAATCACGCGCCGCCGTCGCATTCGCGCCGGGCCAGCCCCTCCAAATCGTCGAGATCGACGTCGCGCCGCCGAAGGCGGGCGAGGTGCTGGTGAAGATTCTCCACACCGGCGTCTGCCACACCGACGCGTTCACCCTCTCCGGCGACGATCCGGAAGGCGTGTTCCCCTGCGTGCTCGGGCACGAGGGCGGCGGCGTGGTGGTCGAGGTGGGCGAGGGGGTGACCTCGGTCGCGCCGGGGGATCACGTGATCCCGCTCTACACCGCCGAATGCGGCGAGTGCGAATTCTGCCGCTCGGGCAAGACCAACCTTTGTCAGGCGGTGCGCGCGACCCAGGGCAAGGGGCTGATGCCCGACGGCACGACGCGGTTCTCCTACAACGGCGAGCCGGTCTACCACTACATGGGCACCAGCACCTTCAGCGAATACACCGTCGTCGCCGAGATCTCGCTGGCGAAGATCAACCCCGAGGCGGCGCTCGAAAAGATGTGCCTGCTCGGCTGCGGCGTCACCACCGGCATCGGCGCGGTGCACAACACCGCCAAGGTCGAGCCGGGCGCGACCGTCGCGGTCTTCGGCCTCGGCGCGATCGGGCTCGCGGTGGTGCAGGGCGCGGTGCAGGCGAAGGCGGGGCGGATCATCGCCGTCGACCTCAACCCCGACAAGTTCGACCTCGCGCGCAAGATGGGCGCGACCGACTTCGTCAACCCCAAGGACCACGCGAAGCCGGTCCAGGAGGTGATCGTCGAGATGACCGGCGGCGGCGTCGACTACTCGTTCGAATGCATCGGCAACGTCGAGGTGATGCGCGCGGCGCTCGAATGCTGCCACAAGGGCTGGGGCGAGAGCGTGATCATCGGCGTCGCGGGCGCGGGTCAGGAAATCCGCACCCGGCCGTTCCAGCTCGTCACCGGGCGGGTGTGGCGCGGCTCGGCGTTCGGCGGGGTGAAGGGCCGCACCCAGCTCCCCGGCATGGTCGAGCAGGCGATGCGGGGCGAGATCGACATCGATTCCTTCATCACCCACGAGATGCCGCTCGAGCACATCAACGACGCCTTCGACCTTCTGCACGAGGGCAAGTCGATCCGCACCGTGATCCACTTCTGACCCCGGAGGACGCCTTGGAACGCCGCGAACGTCGCGCCTGCTTCGGCGGCTGGCAGGAGGTCTGGCGTCACCGCGCCGAGACCCTCGGCTGCGAGATGAACTTCGCCATCTTTCTCCCGCCCGAGGCCGGGCGGGAGCCGGTGCCGGTGCTCTACTGGCTCTCGGGCCTGACCTGCACCGAGCAGAACTTCATCAGCAAGGCGGGGGCGCAGCGCGCCGCCGCCGAACTCGGCATCGCCATCGTCGCGCCGGACACCAGTCCGCGCGGCGAGGGCGTGCCCGACGACCCCGCCTACGACCTCGGCCAGGGCGCGGGGTTCTACCTCAACGCCACCGCCGCGCCGTGGGCGGAGCACTACCGGATGTACGATTACGTCACCGTCGAGCTTCCGGCGGTGATCGAGGCGGAGTTCCCGGTCTCGGGCGCGCGCTCGATCGCCGGGCATTCGATGGGCGGGCACGGCGCGCTCGTCGCGGCGCTCCGCAACCCGGGGCGCTATCGTGCGGTTTCGGCGTTCTCGCCGATCGTTGCGCCGACGCAGGTGCCGTGGGGCGAGAAGGCGTTTTCCGCCTACCTCGGGCCGGATCGCGCGGCGTGGGCCGCGTGGGACGCCTGCGAACTGATCGCCGGAGCCGAGGAACGCCTGCCGATCCTCGTCGACCAGGGCGAGGCCGACGAATTCCTCGCAATGCAGCTCCGCCCCGAACTGCTCGAAGCGGCGTGCCGCGCCGCCGGGCATCCGCTGACGCTGCGGCGGCGGCCGGGTTACGACCACAGCTACTACTTCATCGCGAGCTTCATCGCGAGCCACGTCGCGTATCACGCTGCGGCGCTCAAGGAGGTGTGAGGATGGCGACGACGGCGGAAGCGGTGGTGACGTTCTGGCGCGACGCCGGCCGGGAGAAGTGGTTCGCCAAGGACGACGCCTTCGACGCCGCGTGCCGCGAGCGTTTCGGCCTCGCCTGGGAGCAGGCGGCGCGCGGCGAGTTCGACCATTGGGCGGCGACGCCGACGGGCGCGCTCGGCCTCGTCATCCTCCTCGACCAGATCCCGCGCAACGTCTTCCGCGGCGATCCGCGCACCTGGGCGGCGGACGCGAAGGCGCTCGCAGTCGCCGAGGACGCGCTGCACCGGGACTTCGACCGCGAGGTGCCGGAGGCGTTGCGGGCGTTCTTCTACCTGCCGTTCGAACACGCCGAGGACCGCGCCGCGCAGGCGCGCGCGGTGGCGCTGTTCGAGGCGCTGGGAGACGCGGAATTCCTCAAGTGGGCGCGCCACCACAAGGAGATCGTCGACCGCTTCGGGCGCTTCCCCCACCGCAACGCGGTGCTCGGCCGCGAAACCACGCCCGAGGAGGCCGCCTACCTCGAAACCGATCCGTTCCGCGGCTGAACTTCCGCGAGGAAGGCGGTGACGACGCGCACCGAGTTTTGCGCCGCGAGGGCCATGAAGGTGCCCATCTCGTTCTCGTGGCCGCTGCCGCCGCCCGCGAGGTCGGAGAGGCTGCGGAAGGCGATGAACGGCACGCGGTTGGCGTAGGCGACGTGCGCCACCGCGGCGCTTTCCATATCCACCACTTGGGCGTGGAAGGTCGCCGAGACGTACTCGCGGAAGCGCGCGTTGTCGACGAACGCCGAGCCCGAGACGCCGTTGCCGCCGACCACCACGCGCGGCTTTTCGGCGAGGCAGGCGGCGCCGGCGCAGTCGGCGAGCGCGGCCTTGGCGGCGGCGCGGCGGGCGGCGTCGAGGAGTGC
>QKGW01000249.1 GCA_003250275.1 Alphaproteobacteria bacterium | reverse complement strand
CTCTCGGGCGGCTTCGCGATCGACGTCGACGGCGCCGAATCCGGGTTGTCCCCCGGGTTCGGCGCCTTCGTCGCTTCCGGGATGCGGCACACCCAGGAGGGGCAGGGGCCGAACCGCTCGCTGATCGTCGATCTTGCTCCCGATCTCGTGCCGCAACGCCTCGTCGACCGCCTCGGCGAGGCGCGCTTCGTCCGCCTCGCGCCGAGCGCGGGGAAGCTCGTCGACTACATCGGCGCCGCGCTCGCGGCGTGCCCCGGCGAAGCGGTGACGGCGCATTGGCTGCCGCTGCTCCTCGACGCGCTCGAAACCGGATCGCCGCCGCCGCGCGCCCGCCTCGCGGAATTGCTCGCGGCGGTTGCCGCCGCGCCCGAGCGCATGTGGACGGTGGCGGAAATGGCCTCGCGCGCCGCGCTCAGCGTGCCAAGGCTGCACGCGGTGTTCCGCGCCGAACTCGGCACCACGCCGCACGCGTGGCTCGCCGAAATGCGCCTCAATCGTGCGATCCGCGAACTCGAGGAGAGCGATTTGCCGATCGTCGAGGTCGCCTGCCGCGGCGGCTACGCCGACCAGAGCGCCTTCACCCGCGCGATGCGCAAGGCGACCGGCGCGACCCCCGCGGCGCATCGCCGCGCCGCGCGCGAGCCCGGGCCCAAACAACGATAGTTTCGGTCAAGACCGCAGCCCGGGTTTCGGGCATGATCCGCCTCCGGTCCGGTTTGGAGGTGTGTGGTGTCGCGGAAGATCTGGTTGGGCGTGGGCAGTGGCGTCGGCGCCGGCGCGTTGTGGGGCTCGGTGTTCATCGCGCCGGAGTTCGGTGCCGATTTCAGCCCGTTGCAACTCTCCGCCGGGCGCTATCTCGCCTACGGCCTGTTCGCGCTGCCGCTGCTCGCGCCGCGCCGCAAGCGCTTTGCCGCGCTCGGCCGCCGGGAATGGACGGCGCTCGTCTACCTCAGCCTGCTCGGCAACATTTTCTACTACCTGCTGCTCGCCCGCGCGGTGCAATCGGGCGGGGTGGCGATGGCGTCGCTGGTGATCGGCTTCCTGCCGGTGCTGGTGACGCTGATCGGCAGCCGCGACCACGGCGCCGCGCCATTGCGGACATTGTTGCCGTCGCTCGGGTTCGGCGGGGCGGGGATCGTGCTGATCGGCTGGGACGCGCTCGCCGCCGGCGAGGTCTCGCGCGCGTCGCCGCTCGGGTTTTTCTGTGCGGTCGGGGCGCTGTGTTCGTGGAGCGCCTACGCGGTGCTCAACGCGCGCTGGCTGATCCGCCTCGAAACCGTCTCCGCGCGCGACTGGAGCCTGTTGACCGGCCTCGTCACCGGGGCCGAGGCGCTAGTCCTCGCGGTGCCCGCGTTCCTCTTCGGCGCGGGCGATCATGAGAGCGCGGACTGGCTGCGCTTCCTCGGTCTCGTCGCCTTCCTCGCGGTGTTCGCGTCGATCTCCGGCAACGCCCTGTGGAACCGCGCGAGCCGCCTGCTGCCGCTGACCCTCTCGGGACAGATGATCCTGTTCGAGACGCTGTTCGCGCTGCTCTACGGGTTCCTCTGGGAGGGGCGCGGCCCGACCGCGACCGAGACCGCCGCGATCGTCTGCGTGATCGCGAGCGTGCTTACGTGCGTTCGGGCACACCGTCGGCGGGAAGATCGGCCTTCCGCCGCCGTGCCTGGAGAATGATCGCCGCGCCGCCGACGACGCACGCGAGGGTGACGTAATGCGCGGGCGCGAGCGGCGTCACCTGGGTCAACGGTGGGATGACGACCGGCGTGAGGCCGCCGACCACCGCGTAGGCGAGGTTGTAGCAGAGCGACAGCCCGGTGAAACGTACTGTGGCGGGGAACGACTGGATCATCACGATCGGCACGACGCCGATCACCCCGGCGAAGAACCCGGCGAGCGCGTAGAGCGGCAGCAGTAGCGCCGGGTCGTGCGCGACGCCGAGGTAGAGCCCGTAGACCGAGGCGATCAGCAGCGGCGTGGTGATGGTGGCGACCGGCGCGGCGCCCCAGCGGTCGCACGCCATTCCGGCGATCACCACCGAGACGCACAGGCCGATGGTGGCCGCGGTGTTGGCCTGGAGGGCGGTGACCAGCGGCAGGTTGTGGAGCTTCGCCAGAAGCGTCGGGGTCATCAGCATGATCACCACCATGCAGGCGGTGAGCATCCATGCCGCGATCACCGAGACCACCACGTCGGGCTTGAAGTCGCGGATCACGTCGCGGATCGGCAGGGAGCTGATCTGCTTGAGCTTCTGGATTTCCGCGAACACCGGCGTCTCGTGCAGCCACTGGCGCAAATAGACGATCACCAGCCCGAACGCGCCGCCGAGGAGGAACGGAACGCGCCAGCCCCAGTCGTGCACCGCTTCCGGGCTCATCCCCTTGTTGATCGTGGTGGCGACCAGCGAGCCGAGCAGGATGCCCGCGGTGAGCCCGGTTTCGAGCAGGCTGCACGCGAGGCCGACGCGGCGGTAAGGCACATGCTCGGAGACGAACACCCAAGCGCCCGGTATCTCGCCGCCGATCGCGATGCCCTGGAAAATCCGCATCAGGAGGAGGAGAAGCGGTGCGCCGTAGCCGATGCTCGCGTAGGTCGGCAGCAGGCCGATCAAGAGCGTCGGCACCGCCATCAGGCCGACCGAGAGGGTGAACATCCGCTTGCGGCCGAACTTGTCGCCGAAGTGCGCCATCACGATGCCGCCCAAGGGGCGGAACAGATACCCGGCGGCGAAGATCCCGAAGGTCTGCATTTGCCCGAGCCATTCCGGCATGTCGGGCGGGAAGAACAGCGTTTGCAGCACCGCTGCGAAGAACACGAAGATAACGAAGTCGTAGAATTCGAGCGCGCCGCCGAGAGCCGCGAGCGCCAGGGTCTTGGCGTCCTGGCGGGTGAGCGGACGGGCGGGCACGAAGAGGTGCGCAGAGGACATGACGGGGTTTCCGGCTACGGGAATTCCCACCGATAGTCCCGCCCGCCGGTGGCGTCAAGCCGCGCCGGAAATGATCGCCAGGACCTCGCGTTCGGTGCCGCGCATCCCCGGATCGTTGAGGCGGCCGAGGTTGGCGAAGCTCTGGTCGACGGTCGCGCCGACGATGCCGTCGCCGCCCGCGACGTAGGCGCCGTCGACCGCGAGGCCGGCGAGGTCGATCGCCGCGCCGACCACGGTCGCGACCTTGAACGCGCACGAGCCCTTCGCACCGTCGCAGAGCATTCCGGCGAAGGTGCCGATCACCGACTGCATCGCGTTGGCCTGCGCGGCGGCGTCGCCGCCCATCAGGTAGGCGGCGGCGGCGGCGAGGCCGGTGGCGGGGGCGATGGCGCAACCGCAGAAGGCGGTGAGCTTGCCGGTGTGGGCCTTGATCGCGATGGTGACGAGCGAGGCGATCGCGAGCGCGCGCTTGGTGCGGTCGGCATTCGCGCCGATCGCCTGCGCGTAGCCCCACACGCCGAGGAAGTTGGCGATGCCGTGATTGCCGCTGCCGGTGATCGCCGCGACCGGAACCTGGAGCCCGGCCATGCGCGCCTCGCTCGCGGCGCCCGCCCACGCCTGCGCGGCGGCGCGGGGCGAGGGGAGGCCGTCGGCACGGCATTTGAGCGCGCTGCCGAGCGGCATTCCTTCGGCGCGGTCGGCCTCGGCGGCGTTGGCGTTGAGCCGCGCGGCGTCGGCGAGAAATTCGAGGGATTCGGCGGGAATCCGTTCGGCGATCGCGATCAGCCGCGAAATCGGCACGTCGCGCAGATCGGGAAGGCGCGGGGCGTCGCCGGTTTCGGCCTCGGGCTGCGCCGCGAACGTCACCGCGTCGTTGCGGCGCACTTCGACGATGCGGTCGTGCGCGCCCGCGATCACTGCGGCCGCGACATCGGCGCCCGCGGCGGCGGCGGCGTGGAGGTAGAGCGGATCGTCGACCTCCGAGAAGCTGACGGTGACGCTTTTGGTGTTGAGCAGGAGGCCCGCCGCCTCGACGGTGTCGGGCGTGGCGGCGTCGAGGATGTCGAGACCGTAGCCGCTGTCGCCGATCGTCGCGCCGATCGCGGCAGCGGCGGCGAGGCCGCGGAACGGCGTGCCCGGCACCGCGACGTGAACGCCGTTCTTGTAGACGTTGGGGCTGACCGAGAGGTGGATGCGCTCGGGCGGCGTGCCGAGGGCCTCGACCGCACGGGCGGCGACGAGCGCGGCGGCGGCGACCTCGGTGCAGCCGGTGGCGCGGCAGATTTCGGCCTTGAGCACGGCGAGCACGCCCGCATGGTCGATCTCGGTAGGAACGTCGCCGCGCATGGCCTCTCTCCGGGTTGGCAGAAACTCGGGAAACACTAGCATCGCGGGCAGAAAATCGGTTTGCGATGTCTTGCGCGATCCGGCGAGATGCTAGAATATATTTCTATAAAATTCCTCGGTATGAGTGTTGCATTTTCAACAATGCCAGATGGGAGGTGGATTATCGACGCCATCGACAAGAAGATCCTGGCCCTCGTGCAAGCCGACGCGACGCTTTCGGTCGCGGAGATCGGCGAGCGCGTCGGCCTGTCCTCGACGCCGTGCTGGCGCCGCATCCAGAAGCTCGAAGCGGACGGCGTGATCCGCAAGCGCGTCGCGCTGCTCGACCCGGAGAAACTCAACGTCGGCGTCACCGTATTCATCGCGGTTCGCACCAACCACCATTCGCAGGCGTGGCTGGAGCGGTTTCAATCGGCGGTCGACGACATCCCCGAGATCGTCTCGTTCTACCGTATGAGCGGCGAGATCGACTACCTGATGCGCGTGGTGGTGCCCGACATCGCCGCCTACGACAGCGTTTACAAGCGTCTGATCGAGCGCATCGAGCTCGCCGACGTGACCTCGATGTTCGCGATG